>NZ_JBEGDJ010000025.1:0-60779 GCF_040191335.1 Nocardioides sp. YIM 152588
CCCCGGCGAGACACGGGCACCAGCCGGCGTGAACCGAGTCGTGTGCCCCACACACCCTCATAGCGGGGCGTCAGGCACACGAGGCGCGCCTGAGGCGGGTCGTGTGCCCCAGGCATCGGCATAGCGGGGCCTCAGGCACACGACCCCGGCGAGACACGGGCACCAGCCGGCGTGAACCGAGTCGTGTGCCCCACACACCCTCATAGCGGGGCGTCAGGCACACGAGGCGCGCCTGAGGCGGGTCGTGTGCCCCACACACCGGCATAGCGGGACCTCAGGCACACGACCCCCACCCGAGCCCGGCAAGAAGCCCCGAGTGACGGCCCGGCTCAGACCTGGGTGCCGAGCGCGGAGCCGATGCCGAAGGTGAGCACCATCGCGAAGAGCCCGCCGAGCACGTTGCGGAGGACCGCCCACCCGCGCGGCCCGTAACCGAGCTCGGCGCTGGTCCAGCCCGTGATCGCGAGGGCGCCGGTCACCGCGGCCATCGTCACGGGGACCCGCAGTCCGTCGGGCACGAGCAGGATGGTGAGCAGCGGCAGCAGCGCGCCGACGGTGAAGGCGACCATCGAGGCGAAGGCCGCGTGCCAGGGGCTGGTCAGGTCGTCCGGGTCGATGCCGAGCTCGACCTCGGCGTGGGCGCCGAGCGCGTCGTTCTCCGTGAGCTGCTCGGCGACCTGGCGGGCCAGGTCCTCGTCGAGCCCCTTGGCGACGTAGAACCCGGTGAGCTCGTCGAGCTCGTCGTCCGGCATCTCCTCCAGCTCCCGGCGCTCCTTCTCCAGTAGGGCGTCCTCGGAGTCGCGCTGGGTGCTGACCGAGACGTACTCGCCCGCGGCCATGCTCATCGCGCCGGCCACGACCGCCGCGACGCCGGCGATCAGGATCGCGGTGCGGTCGGTGGTGGCACCGGCCACGCCGAGCACGACGCCGGCGGTGCTGACGATCCCGTCGTTGGCGCCGAGGACGCCCGCGCGCAGCCAGTTCAGGCGGCTGTTGAAGCCGCCCTGGTGGGCCTCGCCCTCGTGCTGCCCGGACTCCATCTCATCGACGCTCACGCTTCATCATCGCGGTCCGGACGCCGCTGGACCAGCAAGGCAAGGGTGGCCTGACCCCGGCCGGCCACGCCCCCTGCGCGCCCGGCGCGCCGGGCCGCGCCGCCGACGCGCGGGTACGCCGGTTCGCCGCCGCCTCCCCCTAGAGTCGCCCCGTCACCGCCGGGCGTCCGCCCGCGCGGACCCTTCGGCTCGAGGAGCTCCCCCATGCAGACCCCCGGCAGGATCGCGATCGCACTCGGCACGCTCGCCCTCGCGCTGGCCGGATGCGGCGACGACGAGCCCGCGAAGGTCAGCGCCTCCACCGCACCCGCCTCCACCGCACCCGCATCGTCCGCGCCCGCCTCGTCCGCGCCCGCCGAGGAGACGCCCGGCGACGCGGCGGCGTCCGACGGGCCGACCGACGCCACCGACGGCGGCCCTGCCGGTGCGCTGCAGTTCCAGATGGCGACGGCCGACGGGGCGATCGCGCTGACCGGCACCGCCGACGCCTGCACGAACCCCGACGAGACCACCCTCGCGGTGACGTTCACCGACGGCACCACCACCGTGGCCGTCGACGCTTCCGGGGGCGGCGGCGGGATCGTCGTCTCCGGCGGCACCCAGTTCGAGGGCCGCGTCGACACGCTGGTGGTCGGCGACGTCGGCAACGTGGAGATCACCGGCCACGGCGCGCTCGCCGACGACACCGCGGAGCCGACCGAGTTCACGATCCTCGGCGGCTGCTGACGCCGTACGGCTGACGGGCGCTGACGCGCGTCGTCACATGGATTCTCGCCCCCCCGACACGCCGGTGGAGGGGGCCAGAATCCATGTGACGACGGCCCAGCGACGCCCCAACGACGACCAACACAGACGAAGGCGCCCCGGGGACCAGATCCCCGGGGCGCCTTCGTCGGCAGCGGCTCGACTCAGAGGCCGAGATCCCGACCGATGAGCTCCTTCATGATCTCGTTGGAGCCGGCCCAGATCTTGGTGACGCGGGCGTCGCGCCAGGCGCGGGCCACGCGGTACTCGTTCATGAAGCCGTAGCCGCCGTGCATCTGCACGCAGTGGTCGAGGACCTCGCCCTGGACCTGGCTGGAGTACCACTTCGCCTTGGCGGCGTCGATCGCGGTGAGCTCCTTCTTCGAGTGCGCGAGGACGCACTTGTCGATGTAGGCCTCGGCGACCTCGATCCGGGTGACCAGGTCGGCCAGCAGGAACTTGTTGTGCTGGAACTTGCCGATCGACTGACCGAACGCCTGGCGCTCCTTGGCGTAGTCGATGGTCTCCTCGAGGATCTGCTTGGCGTGCGCCACGTTGGCGATCGCGCAGCCGAGGCGCTCCTGCGGGAGCTTCTGCATCATGTGGATGAAGCCCATGTTGAGCTCGCCGATGATCTCGGCGTCGGTGACCCGCACGTTCTCGAAGAACAGCTCGGCGGTGTCGGACTCCTCCATGCCGACCTTGTCGAGCTTCCGGCCGCGGCTGAAGCCCTCCTTCGTCGCCTCGATGCCGAAGAGGGTGATGCCCTTGGGGCCCTTCTCCGGGTCGGTGCGCACGGCGGTGACGAAGAGGTCGCCGGAGTAGCCGTTGGTGATGAAGGTCTTGGAGCCGTTGATGACCCACTCGTCGCCGTCGCGGACGGCGGTGGTCTTCAGGGCGGCCAGGTCCGAGCCGCCGGACGGCTCGGTCATGCCGATGCCGAGCAGGATGTCACCGGAGGCGACGCCCGGGAGCCAGCGCTGCTTCTGCTCCTCGGTGCCGAGCTCGACGATGTACGGCGCGGTGATGTCGGCGTGGATGCCGTGGCAGGTCGGGTAGGCGGCGCCGACCTTGGCCAGCTCCTCCTGCAGGACCGCGTTGAAGCGGAAGTCGCCGGCCTCGGAGCCGCCGAACTCCTCCGGCACCTCCAGGCCCAGCAGGCCCTGCTTGCCGGCCTCGAGCCAGAACTCACGGGGCAGCGCCTTCGCGGCGATGTGCTCCTCGGTGTGCGGGCGGACCGAGCGGTCGACGAACTCGCGGACGGACTCGCGGAACGCCTCGTGGTCCTCGTTGTAGATCTCACGCTTCATGGCTCGGATACTACTCGCCGGTAGTCGCCCTGACGACTCGCCGAGTCTCGGCATGCGGCCCCGCGGCGGCCGCGTCTGCTAGGGGACCGGGACCCCTAGGAGCCGGCCGGCTCGGTACGCCGCGGCATCACGACCCACGCCAGCACCAGCAGCGCGGCGGTGCCGGCGACCGCGAGGAACACCGCGTGCAGCGCGGGGTGCAGCACGTCGGCCGGCAGCGACTCGAGGTCGACCGGGCCGGGGCCCATCCGGCTGGTCACGATGCCGTTGGCGATCGCACCGAAGATCGCCACGCCGACGGCGCTGCCCACCGAGCGGGAGAACATGTTGGCACCGGTGACCACGCCGCGCCGGTCCCAGTCGACGGCCGACTGGGCGGCCACGATGCTCGGGCTGGCGACGTAGCCCAGCCCCAGGCCGAGGATGAGGCTGCCCGCCGCGAGCACCAGCACCGAGGAGCCCGGCCCGACCAGCGCCAGGATCCCCGCGCCGAGCACGGCGAAGCACGAGCCGACCAGCAGCAGCGGGCGGAAGCCGCGGCGCACGTAGAAGCGGCCGGCCGTGCTGGCCGCGATGGGCCAGCCGATCGCGAGCGCCGCGACGGCGAGGCCCGCGGTGACCGCGTCGGCGCCGAGCACCGTCTGGGCGTAGACCGGCACGTAGGAGGTGACGCCGAGGGTCAGCGCGCCGACCACGAAGGCGCCGAGCGTGGCCGCGTTGAGCACCCGGTCGCGGAACAGCCACCCCGGCAGCACCGGGTCGGCGGCGCGGCGCTCCACGCCGACCAGCGCGAGCGCGAGCACGGCGGCGCCGGCGAAGATGGCGATGCTGGTCCCCGACGACCACGACCAGCGGATGCCGCCCTCCAGCAGGCCGAGCAGCAGCAGGCCGGCGGCGACCGCCACCACGACGGCACCGAGGACGTCCAACCGCGGCCGCTCCCCCGCCGTACGACGCCGGGCCGTCGACGCCTCGGACTCGGTGAAGCGCCGGTGCAGCATCCACGCCGCGGCCGCGCCGAGCGGCAGGTTGATCCAGAAGATCCAGCGCCACGAGAGGTGCTCGGAGAAGAGGCCGCCGAGCGTCGGCCCGACCACCGCGGACATCGCCCAGACGCTGGCGACGTAGGCCTGCGCGACCGCGCGCTCGGCGACGGAGTAGATGTCGCCCATGATCGTCATGCCGGTCGGCTGGATCGCACCGGCGCCGAGGCCCTGCACCGCGCGGGCGGCGATCAGCGCGGACATGCTCCAGGCCACCGCGCAGAGCAGCGAGCCGAGCACGAAGAGGCCGATCCCGGCCAGCATCAGCGGCTTGCGGCCGACCACGTCGGCGAGCTTGCCGTAGATCGGGACGGTGACCGCCTGGGCGAGCAGGAACGCGGAGAACATCCAGGGGAACTGGGTGAAGCCGCCGAGGTCGGCGACGATCGCGGGCACCGCGGTGGCCAGGATCGTGGTGTCGATGGCGACCAGCGCGATGCTGATCATCACCGACCCGAGGATCGGCCCGCGCTCGCTGCGCAGCCCCACCGTGGCCCTGCTGACCGGAGTGACTGGTGCTGCTGCGGCCTGCGGTGGGGTGCTCACGTGGGGCGACAACCGACCGGGACGGCGGGTTGTTCCGCCGCCCCGGTCCTGGGAGGTCGATCCGTTCCGCCGGCCGAGGAGGGGAGTCACGGCCGGCGCGGCCGGATCTAGCCGGTCGGGGTGAGGCGGTGGCGCCCGTCGGCGCCCTCCTCCGCGGAGCCGGGGTCGGCCTCCGGCGTGGGGTGGACGATCGCCTCCTCGCGGAAGCCGTACCGCTCCCACCAGCGGCGCAGCGGGCCGGGCGCGTACCAGTTCCAGCCGCCGAGCAGCTTCATCGTGGCCGGCACCATCAGCGCCCGGACGATGGTGGCGTCGACCAGGATCGCGACCAGCATGCCGATGCCGAGCATCTTCATGAAGACGATCCCGCTGGTGGCGAAGGCGCCGATGACCACGGCCAGCAGCACCGCGGCGCTGGTGATGATCCGGCCGGTCTTCTGCAGCCCGGTGGCGACGGCGACCTCGTTGCGGGCCGCCGGCGGCTGGCTCGGGTCGCCGGCGTCCCACTGCTCCCGGATCCGGGAGAGCAGGAAGACCTCGTAGTCCATCGAGAGCCCGAACAGGATCGCCAGCATCAGGATCGGCTGGGTGGCGTCGAGGTAGCCCTGCGGGGTGAAGCCGAGCAGCCCGGAGAGGTGGCCGTCGTTGAAGATCCAGGTGACCACGCCGAAGGAGGCGGTGATGGAGAAGGCGTTCATCACGACCGCCTTGATCGGCAGCACCACCGATCCGAAGGCGATGAAGAGGAGCACCAGCATCACCGCGACCACGATCAGCCCCATCCAGGGCAGGTGGCCGCCGACGGAGTCGATCAGGTCCACCACGTCCGCGGTCTGGCCACCGACCAGCACGTTGCCGGTCACCGGCTCGATCTCGCGCAGGTCGCGGATCATCTGCTGCGACGCCTCGGTCTGCGCGTTGCCGTCCCAGGTGGTGCGGACCAGCACGTCGGAGCCGTCGCGGGCGACCACGGTCGCGGTCGGGTCGCCGGGCAGCGCGTCGACGTCGGCGACGTAGGCGGTCACCGCCGCGTCGTCGACGCCGCGCAGCAGCGAGTTGGCGCTGGAGGTCTCCGGCCCGAAGTCGGTCAGCTTCACGGCGGCGACGTGGGCGGGGGCGTCGTCGGGCAGCACCCGGTAGTCGACGCTGCCCCACGTGACGCCGAGGAACGGCGAGGCGAAGGCCAGCAGCACGGCCGCGGTCACGGCCAGCACGGCGACCGGCCGCCGCATCACCGCGCGGGCCAGCGCCGCCCACCGGCCGTGCTCGTCGGAGACGCCGACGGGGCGGTGGCGCCGCCAGGGCAGCCGGCCGGCGTCGACGCGGCGGCCGAGCAGCACCAGGACGGCGGGCAGGATCGTCAGCGCGGCGAGCATCGCGATCAGCACGGCGGCCATGCCGCCGTACCCCATGCTGCGCAGGAACATCTGCGGGAAGATCAGCAGGCTGGCCAGGGCCGCGGCGACGGTGAGCCCGGAGAAGAGGACGGTGCGCCCGGCGGTGGCGAGGGTACGGCGGATGGCGACCTGCGGCGCGTCCGGCCGGTCGGCGGGCAGCGCCGCCAGCTCCTCGCGGAACCGGCTGACGATGAAGAGCGCGTAGTCGATCGCGAGGCCGATGCCGAGCAGCGAGATCACGTTGACCGCGAAGACAGAGACGTCGGTGACCTCGGTGAGCAGCCGGACCACGGCGAGCCCGCCGATCATCGCGATCACGCCAACCATCGCGGGCATCGCTGCGGCGACCAGGCTGCCGAAGATCAGCAGCGCGAGCAGGACGACGATCGGCATCGAGATGATCTCGGCGCGCTCCAGGTCCTCGGCGGTGATCTCGTTGACGTCGGTGAAGGAGGCGTAGGCGCCGGCCACGTCGGTCCGCAGGTCCGCGGGACCGGCGGCGTCGAGGTGCGGCCTGATCTCCTCGTAGTTGTCGAGGTAGTCGTCCTGGCTGTCGCCGGCCAGCGAGATCAGCACCTGGACGGCGTGGCCGTCCGGGGTGACCAGGCCGGCCTCGGCGGGCGCCTCGTAGTACGGGACGACGCGGGCGACGGTGCCCTCGGGGAGGTCGTCGACGACCGCCTCGACCGCGGTCCGGAAGGCCGGCTGGTCGGCGGTGAGGGCGTCGCTCGAGTAGATGGCGACGACGTCGACGGACTGGTTGCCGAACAGCTCCCGCTCCTGCTCGAGCTGCTGGTAGCCCTCGGCGGAGGAGTCGTCGAAGCCGCCCCGGGAGAGCGAGTCGAAGACGCCGCCCCCGTAGACGCCGGCGGCCGCGACGAGCAGCACGCCGGCGACGAGCACGAGCCGCGCGTGGTACGCGACGACCTTGCTCCAGCGATCGATCATGATGGTCTCCTGGTGTGATTCACCACGGTTGAGTAAACGGCGTGTGCTTCGTTAACAGTGTTAACTCGATCGACGGTAAACGGTGTAAACTATTCACGTCAACCCCCCTTTCGAAGGAGACCTGTGGGCCACATCCCGGCACCCCCGACCCGCCGCGAGCGTCAGCGCGAGGCGACCTACGACGAGATCGTCACGGTCTCCGCGGAGCTGCTCGCGGAGGGCGCGGACCTCTCGCTGCGGGCCGTGGCCGCCCGGATGGGGATGACCGCGCCGGCGCTCTACCGCTACGTCGCCGACTACCAGGCTCTGGTCGACCTGGTCGCCTACGAGCTGGACAAGCGGGCGACGGCGGAGTGGGCGAAGGAGGCCGAGCGCTACCCCGAGGACGACCCGATGGCGCGGCTGACCGTCGCCTGCTGCGCGTTCCGGCGGTGGGCGATCGCGAACCCGCGGGCCTTCTCGCTGGTCTTCGCCAACCCGGTCGCCAGTCACGTCACCGACCGGCGCGAGGCGCTCACCGTGGCCACGTCGGGGTGCTACCTGACCGACCTGCTCTACCAGGTGTGGGAGAAGACGAAGTTCCCGTTCCCCGCCCTGGAGGACCTGGACCCGGTCGTCCGCGAGGCGGTGCAGGACCCGTGGATCCCCGCGGAGACCTCGCACATCGCGCCCGAGGACCGCGGGCTGGTGTGGATCTACATCCGCTCCTGGGCGGCCGTGTACGGCGTCGTGGCGCTCGAGGCGACGATGCACTGCGACCCGCGGGTGATCCGCAGCGGCGCGCTGTTCAAGGCGACGCTGGTCGACTGGCTGCCGCCGCTGGGGATCGACGGCCGGCAGGAGCGGGAGCGGCTCATCGCCATCCTCGACGAGGAGCTGGCGCGGGACCGGGACGCCTGGCCCGCCCCCTGAGCGTCAGGCGCCGAGCAGCTCGTCGACCCAGGCCGGCACCAGCTCGCCGGCCCGGCCGTGCCGCGCCTCGTGGAAGAAGAAGGTGCCCTCACTGGGCTCGAGGTTGAGCTCGATCGCCCGCGCGCCGTGGCGGCGCGCGTGCTGGACGAAGCCGGCCGCCGGGTAGACGGCACCGGAGGTGCCGATCGACACGAAGATCTCCGCCTCGCCGAGCGCGTCGACGATCCGGTCCATCTCGTAGGGGATCTCGCCGAACCAGACCACGTCCGGGCGGAGCGCCACCTCACCGCAGGACGGGCACGCCGGGCGCTCGATCAGCGTGCCGGTCCAGGGGTGGCGGGCGTCGCACGACGTGCACCAGGCCTTCAGCAGCTCGCCGTGCATGTGCAGCACCTGCCGCGACCCCGCCCGCTCGTGCAGGTCGTCGATGTTCTGCGTGACCACCAGCAGCTCCTCGCCGACGGCCGCCTCCAGCCGGGCGAGCGCGTCGTGGGCGGGGTTCGGGCGCACCGCGCCGAGCGCGGCGCGGCGCTCGTCGTAGAAGCGCAGCACCGTCGCCGGGTCCCGCTCGAAGCCCTCGGGGGTGGCCACGTCCTCGACGTGGTGGCCCTCCCAGAGCCCGTCGGCGTCGCGGAACGTGGGCACGCCGCTCTCGGCGGAGATGCCGGCGCCGGTCAGGACCACGATGCGACTCACGTCACGCAGGGTACGGGAGTCGCAAGCCCACCGGGGCCCGGCGTCCCGAGGCCCGGTCGCCGGCCGTCGCGTCGCCGGGTCAGGCGGTCGGGAGGACGACGCCGCTGCCGGGGTCGAAGGCGTGCAGCTTCTCCTCCGCGATGCGCAGCCACATCGTCTCGCCCTTGGCCGGCACGCCCCGGGGAGCCACGCGGGCGACGATGTGGTCGGCGTTCAGCCGCTCGGTTCCGACGGCGACCAGCGAGGAGTAGAGGTAGGCGTCCGAACCCAGCTCCTCGGCGACGAGGGCCTCGACCGCGAAGGCGCCGGGGGTGCCCTCGGTGACCACCTCGAGCGCCTCGGGGCGGAAGCCGAGCGTCACCTCCGCGCCGCGCAGCGCATCGCTGGTGACCCGCGGCAGCGGCACCTGGGCGGCGCCGATCGTCGCGTGGCCGCCGGCCACCTGGAAGGTGCCGATGTTCATGGACGGGGAACCGATGAACCCCGCGACGAAGACGTTCGCCGGCTTGTCGAACAGGTTCAGCGGCGTGTCGACCTGCTGCAGGACGCCGTCCTTGAGCACCGCGACCCGGTCGCCCATGGTCATCGCCTCCACCTGGTCGTGGGTGACGTAGACCGTGGTGATGCCGAGGCGACGCTGGAGCGACGCGATCTGGGTGCGGGTCGAGACGCGCAGCTTGGCGTCGAGGTTCGACAGCGGCTCGTCCATGCAGAAGACCTGCGGCTGGCGGACGATCGCGCGGCCCATGGCGACCCGCTGCCTCTGGCCGCCGGAGAGGGCCTTGGGCCTGCGGTCGAGGAACGGCTCCAGGTCCAGGATCCTGGCCGCTTCGCGCACCCGGGCGTCGATGTCGGACTTCCCGACCCCGGCGATCTTGAGGGCGAAGCCCATGTTCTCCGCGACGCTCATGTGGGGGTAGAGCGCGTAGTTCTGGAACACCATCGCGATGTCCCGGTCCTTGGGGCGCAGGTGGGTGACCTCGCGCTCGCCGATCCGGATCCGGCCGGAGTCGACGTCCTCGAGCCCGGCGAGCATGCGCAGCGAGGTGGACTTCCCACAGCCCGACGGGCCGACGAGCACCAGGAACTCGCCCGCCTCGATCTCGAGGTCGAGCGAGTCCACCGCGGGAGTGGTGGAGTTCGGGTAGACGCGGGTGGCCTGGTCGAAGATGACGGAGGTTGACATGGGTTCCTATCCCTTCGTGCCACCGGCCGTCAGGCCGGCGACGAGGTGCTTCTGGGCGAAGAAGAAGACGACGGCGGCCGGGACCATGATCATGACCGCGGCCGGGGTGAGCAGCTCCCACCGCTGGTTGAACTGCGGCACGAACTGCTGGAGCCCAGCACCGAGGGTGAGGTGCGAGTCGGTCTGCATGAAGGCGATCGCGTAGGCGACCTCGCCCCAGGCGGTGATGAAGGTGTAGAACGCGGTGACCGCGAGGCCCGGCCGCGCCAGCGGGAGGATGACCCGCCAGAACGTGCCGAACGGGCCGAGGCCGTCGAGGGCGGCCGCCTCGTCGAGCTCGCGCGGGATGGTGTCGAAGTAGCCGCGGAGCATCCACGCGCAGAACGGCACCGCGACCGTGCAGTAGGCGATGACCAGCGACGCCTTGGTGTCGATCAGGCCGAGGTTGGCCATGATCAGGTAGATCGGCACGATCAGGATCGCGACCGGGAACATCTGGGTGACGAGGAAGGTCCACATCAGCCCGCGCTTCCCGGGGAAGTTGAACCTGCTCAGCGCGTAGCCCGCGGTGGCCGACATCGCGATGCCGATCACCATCGTGAACGCGGCGACGATCACCGAGTTCAGGAACCAGGTCGGGAAGCTGGTCTCGAAGAGCACCTGGCGGTAGTTGTCCAGGCTCGGGCTGTTGAACAGCTCGATCTCGCGGCTGCGGATCACGTTCGCCGGCTTGAGCGAGCTCAGCGCCACCCAGACCACCGGGAACAGCGCGATGAAGGTGGCGAGCAGCAGCGTCGCGTGCAGGACGATCGAGGCCAGCAGGCTCCGCTCCCCGCGGCGTCGGGGGCGGCGCCGGTCGGACGCGGTCGCGCCCGCGGTGTCGGCCGGGTCGAGCGCGCCGGACGGCAGGATGGCACTCATCAGAACACGTCTCCTTGGGCTCGCAGGACGCGGCGGTAGATCGCCGCGTAGACCAGCAGGATCGACAGGATGAGGACGCCGTAGGTGGCTGCGAGCGAGTAGTTGCGCAGGCCCTCGAACGCGGCGCGGAAGGCGCCGGTCACCAGGATCTCGGTCTCCCCGGCCGGCTGGCCCTCGGTGACGAAGAAGATCACCGGGAACATGTTGAACGTCCAGATCGTGCCCAGCAGGATCACCGTCGAGCTCACCGGCCGCAGGCCGGGCAGCGTCACGTTGCGGAACCGTTGCCAGGCCGAGGCGCCGTCCATCTCCGCCGCCTCGTAGAGGTCCTGCGGGATCGACTGGAGGCCACCCAGGAGCGCCACCATCATGAACGGCACGCCCATCCAGATGTTGGTGACGATCGCGGTGAACAGCGAGGTCCAGCGCTCGTCGTTCCAGGCGATCGGCTCGACGCCGAAGATGCCGAGGAAGGCGTTGATCAGGCCGGCATCCTTGTTGAACATGAACTTCCACGCGAACGCGCTCACGAAGCCCGGCACCGCCCAGGGGACGATCAGCAGCACCCGGTAGAGGCTCCGCCCCCGGAACCTCCGGTTGAGCATCACCGCGAGGCCGAGTCCGATCGTGTAGTGGAAGAAGACGCAGGCGGTCGTCCACACGATCGTGTTGGTGAACCACAGCCAGAAGTCGCCGCGCTCGCCGGTGAGCACGTCGACGTAGTTGTCCAGGCCGACGAACTTGGCCTGCTTCGGGTTGTCGACGCACTCCTCGCCGCCGCCGAGGGTCTTGGTGCAGATGACGTCCTGCTGGTTGGCCTCGGTCAGGTCGGTGAACGACTGGTAGATGCCCTGCGCCAGCGGGAAGAGCACCAGCACGCCCAGCACGATGACCGTGGGCAGCACCATCGCCCAGGCGTACCAGTGCCGGTCGAAGCTCCTCCGCAACCGCCCGGGACCGCGCGGCGGCTCGGCGGGGGGCTCGGGCGATCTCTGCGATGGGGTGTCGAGGGTCGTCATCACGTCTCCAGGACGGGGCCGGGTCCCGCCCGTCGGGGGCCGCACGGAGCGGCGGCCCCCGACGGGTCGGGACGGGTCGAGCGGGTACTACGCCGGCTGCGAGCCGGGGCTCACTGCTCGGAGTACTCCGGGACCACCTCGGACTTGAACGTCGCAGCGGCCTCGTCCAGCGCCTTCTGCGGGTCCTTGCCCTGGATGAGCACCTCGGTCGCCATCTTGTCGAGCGGGGTGAAGAACAGACCACCCTCGGGGATCCACGGGCGGGCGTGGGCGACGTCGAGGGCGGGCTTCCAGGCCGCGACCTTCTCGTTGCCGCCGATCAGGTCGTAGGCGCCCTCGTTGGCGGGCAGCACACCCAGCTCGTCGGCGAGGAACGCCTGCGACTCGGCGGAGGCCATGAAGTTCACGAAGGCGATCGCGGCGTCGGCCTTGGCCTCGTCCATGCCCGAGTAGATGACGTAGTTGTGGCCGCCGACCGGTGCACCCGGCTCGCCCGAGCCGGACGGGACCGGCGCGATGCCGAGGTTCGAGAAGCCACCGAAGTCCGGAGCGGAGTCGATGTTCGCGACCTCCCACGGGCCGTTGATGATCATCGCGACCTCGCCGGCCTTGAACTTCTCCATCATCGTCCCGTAGGAGTCGGCGGCGTCGGGCTTCACGGCCGCGCCGCTCTTGACCAGGTCCTGCGCGGTCGTGATGCCGGTGACGTTCTCGGCGGAGTTGACCAGGATCGTCTGCGACTCGGTGTCGACCAGGTCGCCGCCCTCGCCGTACATGAACGGGAGCAGGAAGTAGCCGCCGCTGTTGATGTACAGGCCGTCGACCTTCGCCTTCGACGTGAGCGCCTCGGCGGCGTCGGCCACCTCGTCCCACGTGGCCGGCGGCGCGTCGGGGTCGAGGCCCGCCTTCTCGAAGAGCGCCTTGTTGTACATCAGGCCGAGGGTGTCGGTGACCTGCGGGACGCCGAAGGTCTTGCCGTCGAAGACGTTGCTGGACAGCGGCGTCTCCATGAAGTCGTTGTCCTCGAGCAGGGGCGTGCCGTCGAGGGCGTAGAGGTAGCCCAGCGAGGCGAACTCGGGCACCCACGCGACCTCGGCGCGCAGGATGTCGGGAGCACCGCTCCCGGACTGCGCGGCGGTCTTGAACTTGTTCTGCGCCTCGCCGAAGGGGACGGACTGGTAGTTGATCTCGACGTTCGGGTAGGTCTCGTTGAACTGACCGATGAGGTCCTCGTAGGCGGGGCCCTCGTTGGTCGGGTCGGACGTGTCCCACCAGGTGAGCTCGGCGCTCAGGCTTGCGGGATCGACGGACGCATCGGCGTCGGGGGTGTCACTGTCTCCCGTGTCGCTGCCACAGGCAGCGAAGGCGAGGGCGAGCAGTGCCGTGCCGGCGATGCCGGACGCGATTCGGCGCATGTGGTGCTCCTTGCGGCTTGTGATGAACGTCACGGGACGCTAGCAAGGATCTTGCAAGAAATGGAAGCCCTTGCAGGATTTCTGCAAGGAAGGTTTCATAGTCAGCATGGCAACCCTGTCCGAGATCGCCAGCGAGGCCGGCGTCAGCGAGGCGACCGTCAGCCGGGTGCTGAACGACAAGGCCGGGGTCAGCGCCGCCGCGAAGCAGGCGGTGATGTCGGCGTTGGACGTGCTCGGCTACGAACGCCCCGCCAGGCTGCGCCGGCGCTCCGCCGGCCTGGTCGGCCTCGTGGTCCCCGAGCTGGTGAACCCGATCTTCCCCCTGTTCGCCCAGCTCATCGAGGACGCACTGGTCGCCCGGCGCTACACGCCCGTGCTGTGCACCCAGTCCCCCGGCGGCATCAGCGAGGACGAGTACGTCAGCTCCCTGCTCGACCACGGCGTCGCGGGGATCATCTTCGTGAGCGGGCGGCACGCGGACGCGTCCGCCGACCACGAGCGCTACCGCTCGTTGATCGACCGCGGCCTGCCCGTGGTCTTCGTCAACGGCTACCTGGAGGAGCTGACCGCGCCGTTCGTCTCCAGCGACGACCGCGAGGCCATCGAGCTGGCGCTCAGCCACCTCGCGCAGCTCGGTCACCAGCGCGTGGGCCTGGCCGTGGGGCCGTCCCGGTTCATGCCCGCGGACCGGAAGCGCACCGCCTTCCTCGAGGCCTACCCGCGCTTCTTCGGCGGCTCCGGTGAGACCTGGGTCGAGGAGGCGCTGTTCACCATCGAGGGTGGCGCCGCGGCGACCCGCCGCCTGGTCGAGCGGGGAGCGACCGCGGTCGTCTGCGCGTCGGACATGATGGCCCTGGGCGCCGTCCGCGCGGTCCGTGAGGCCGGCCTCGAGGTCCCCCGCGACGTCTCGGTCACCGGGTTCGACGACTCGCCGCTGCTGCCGTTCGTCGATCCCCCGCTGACCACCGTGCGGCAACCCGTCGCCGCGATGGCGGCGGCGGCGGTGAGCTTCCTGATCGACGGCATCGAGGGACAGCCCGTGCCGCGCCACGAGTACCTGTACCGCCCCGAGCTCGTCCTGCGGTCATCGACCGCGCCCGCCCGCTGAGCCGCCGCGCACGCCACGGCGCGTGCGATCGGTCCGGTCGGTCGGATCACGACCCGTCGGTCGTCACCGGCCAGGAGTCCCACGAGTAGACCGGGAACACGCGGATCGCGCCCTCCTTCGGGACCCCCAGGTCCACGAGCGCGTCGACGACGCCGGCGACCGCCTCGCGCGCGACGGTGGCCATCACCACGTCGCCGTCCGGGCGCACGGACGCACCCGGGAGCACGGCGATCTCGGCGACCGCCGGGGCGCTCGCCAGGACGTCGACGACCTCCGGGGTGAGGTGGCCCGGGGAGGTGATGCGGAGGTCCAGCACGGCGTCGATTGTTGCGCGTCCCCCGACGTCGCGCGCCGCGAACCCCGAGATCGCGCCCCGGGCGTGACTCACACCGCCAGCAGGCCGCGCACGAGGAGCGCGGCGCCGACCACGTAGCAGGCGGCCACGAGGATCGTCCGGCCGTGCCGGCGCATCCCCTCCTGCACACCGAGGATCAGGCGCTGTGCCATCCCCGGATCGGTGATGCACAGCGTCAGCGCGGCGATCGGCACCGCGAACCAGATCACGTCATAGATGGCGACCGCGATCAGCCCGCCGGGCAGCCGCGGATCGTGGGCGACGATGACGTTGAGCGCGACCAGGTAGAAGACGCCCGGGATGTGGGTGAGCGCGCCCGCGGCCGCGGCCGTCGTGGCGCCGATCTCGCGGTCGAACCACCCCGCGCCCGGACCCTGCGGCTCCGCCGGGGACGGGTCCCCCGACCGGCCGCCGCGGCCGACCCCGAGGTGCAGCGCGAGGCCGAACAGCAGCACCAGCACCCCGGCGACCGCATCCACCACGCCCCGGGCCCCGCTCACGTGCCGCTGCACCTGGAGGCCGTGGAACGCGCTGACCACCACGACGCCGAAGGCGATCGTGAACGCGAGCCCGCCGACGACGTACGCGATCATCAGCGGCCGCCGCGCCTCGCGGGTCAGGAGCGCGGAGACGGCGGCCAGGCTGGTGGGGCGGACCGTGCTCGCCAGCGCGAGCAGCACGATCTCCGGGACCAAGGTGGACCTCCGCGATCTGCGTGAGCTGAGGGATGCGCCGGGGCGCCGCCAACGCTAGCGTGACCGACGAGTCGCCTCCCTCGCCGGACGCGAGCGCAGCGTCCCCAGAATCCGGACCGGAATCGAGGACTGAGCATGCGAACCCCCCGACCACTGACCGCCCTGATCGTCTTCGGGCTCTACCTGGTCGCCTTCTACGGCGTCTGGGCCGTCACCGGCGTCGAGTACGACGACATCGGCGACAGCGCCTCCACCCTGGCCAAGTGGTACGTCGCCCCGCTCGCCGCCAGTGCGGTGGTGCTGGCGGTCGCGACCACCGTGCTCGGCTGGTGGCGCCCGGTCCTCTCCGAGACCCAGCGGTCCGCCCCCTGGTGGTGCTGGATCCCCGCCGCCTTCATGCTGGCCGCCGTCCTCGCCTACCTGCTGACCGGCGACTTCGAGAGCAGCGCCTCCTACCTGCTCCTCCTCGCGGCGGGCAGCATCGGCGTCGGCTTCGTCGAGGAGACGGCGACCCGCGGCGTCCTCATCACCGGGTTCCGCGGGCGGTACACCGAGCCCGTGGTGTGGTTCTGGTCCTGCGCGCTCTTCGGCCTGCTGCACCTGCCCAACTGGGCGTTCGGCCTCGGGCCGGGCGCCGTGGGCCAGGTCGTCCTGGCGTTCATGGCCGGCAGCGCCCTCTACCTGCTCCGGCGCGCCTCCGGCAGCCTGCTGCCGGCGATGGCGCTGCACGCGCTGTGGGACTTCGGCACCATCGGCGGCGAGGTCGACAGCCAGGTGGTCCAGCTGCTCCCGGTGATCAACGGACTGCTGGCGCTCGTCCTCGGCGTCGCCTTCATCGTCACCCAACGGGGCCTGCGGGTCCCGGTGGCCGGCTGGACGCCACCGGGCACGGCCGCTCAGGCCGACGCGGCGCGGGCCTGAGGCGGCCGGCATGGGCATCCGGACCTCGCCCCTCATCCAGGGCGCCCTCGAGGCGCGCCGCAGGACCCACTGGCTCCTGGCCTGGCTGGTCGCCTTCGCGGTCGGCGTCATCCTCGTCTACTCGGTCGTGATGCAGATCGGCCTGGCACTCCTGGACACCGAGGTGGAGGCCTACGCCGGCCAGTGGGTCGAGCTGGTGGCCAACGCCGCCACGGTGCTGGTGCTCTTCCTGTGGCTGCGCTACTACGAGCGCCGCCCCTTCTCGTCGGTCGGCTTCCGCGGCACGGCCGGCATCGCCCGCTTCGTCGCGGGGTTCCTCGGCGGGATCGCACTGTTCGCCGTGC
Source organism: Nocardioides sp. YIM 152588 (assembly GCF_040191335.1). Lineage (NCBI taxonomy): Bacteria > Bacillati > Actinomycetota > Actinomycetes > Propionibacteriales > Nocardioidaceae > Nocardioides > Nocardioides sp. YIM 152588. The sequence continues at coordinate 16,616 of NZ_JBEGDJ010000025.1, forward strand.
CGGTGCTGGTGCTGTGGGGCACCGGCGACCTCAGCTCGTCGGGCTCCGAGCACACCGAGCTCGGCTGGTCGGCGCTGCTGCTGGTGATCGCGGTCATCCCGGTGTGGCTGGTCCAGGGCACGACCGAGGAGATCGTCACCCGGGGCTACCTGCTCCAGAACAACGGCACCCAGCTGCCCGGATGGCTGGCGATCGTGCTGGTCAGCGTCGGGTTCGGGGTGGTCCACCTGGAGTTCAGCCCGATCCCGCTGGCCGTGATCATCCTGGTCGGGCTCTCGTTCGCCTTCATCGCGGTGGCGCAGGGGTCGATCTGGCTGGTCGCCGGCCTCCACGTCGGCTGGAACTTCGCGCAGGGCAACGTGTTCGGCATCCCGGTCAGCGGCAACCCGCGCGACGTCTCGCTCTTCGCCTTCGGCCCGGCCGACGGCGCCGGCGAGCTGATGAGCGGCGGCGACTTCGGGGTCGAGGGGAGCATCGTCGCGGCCGCGCTGTGGGCCGCCGTCGCGGTTGTCTCCTTCGTCTACTTCCGCCGGGCCCAGGCCGCGCGGGCCGGCACCACGGTCCCGCCCGCCGAGTACGAACGGGCCGACGCGAGCACCGCGGGCTGACCCCGCCGGGACCGCCCCGGCCCGTCAGCCCAGGACCGTCAGCCCAGGACCGTGCGGCTGCTCGCGTTGGTGGCGCGCTTGCGCGAGTACGCGGCCAGGTCGATCTTGAGGCCGGTGTGCTCGCCGACGTACACGACCGGCGAGGCGTCGTGGTCGTGCCCCTCCTCCACCGCGTCCACCAGGGCGGCCATCAGCCGCCCGGAGACCGGGGCGTTCTTGAACGAGTTGCCGCTGGTGCCCATCGCGACGTAGAAGCCGGGCGCGTCGGTGCGGTCGTAGATGGCGGTCCAGTCGTCGGCCACGTCGTAGACGCCCACGACGCCCGAGGGCCGGTTGGGCACCCGCAGGTCGGGGAGTCGCCGCGCGGCGCGGGTCACCTGGGCGTCGTACCGGTCCCGGGTGACGTGCTCGTCGACCGCGTCGGGGTCCTCGATCCACTCGAACGGGTCGCACGCGGGCTCCGTCCCGCCGACCACCCAGGCGCCGGCGGGGCCGGGGCGCATGTAGGTGCCGAGGTCGAGGTCGAAGACGCCGGGTCCGGGGCGCTCGGGGGTGTCCCACTCCGCCGGCCGGGCCAGCTGGTGCACCTCTTGGCGCAGCGGCCGCACGCCGATGGTGAACTCCGCGCCGACGCCGGCGAGCCGGTTGAACGCGCCCGACCACGGACCGGCTGCGTTGACCACGACGGGCGCCTCGACGGTGCGGCCGTCCGCCAGCCCGAGCCGCCAGGTGGTGCCGACGAGCTCGGCGGAGACGACCTCCGCGCGGTACTCGGTGCGGGCGCCCCGGTGGCGCGCCGCCCAGGCCAGGTTGTCCGCGGCCAGCCGCGGGTCGTCCATGTAGCCGGCGTCGGGGGTGAAGATCGCGCCGAGCCGGGCGGAGGTCTCCTCCCAGAACGCGTCGTCCTCGACGGGCTTGTTGGGCCAGTACGCCCCACCGTCCACGTGCGGGAACCGGGCGACCAGCTCGTCGGGCCCGAGGTCCTCGAACGGCACCCCGGCCGCGCGCAGCAGCGCCGCCGTCTCCTCCCGCGGCACCGCCGGCACGTCGAGGTGCAGCATGCCGGTGCGGTGGAAGCCGCTCAGTGGCGGCCGCTCGCCCTCCGGCAGGCCGGCGAGGCCGAGGTGGGCGGACCACTCCTCCCAGCAGAACTTCGCCTCCCAGGCGGTCGCCACGCTCTCGAACGTCGAGTAGAGGAACCGGATCACCGCGCTGGAGGCGCTGGTCGAGCCGTGCCCCGGACCGGCGGCCTTGTCGAGCACGAGCACGCTGCGCCCGCCGCGGGCGAGCTCGAGCGCGACCGAGCTGCCGATGATGCCGGAGCCGACGACGACGGCGTCCGCGGTGAGGGGGGTGGTGGTCACGGGGTGCCTCCGGTGATGGCGGTGCTGGCGGGTCGGATCGGGTGGGATCGGGTGGGATCGGGTCAGGCGTCGACGACGATGTCGCCGTCGGGGGTGGAGCAGCAGGGCAGGAACCGGTCCTGCGCGATCTCGCGCGGCCGGATGCCGCCCTGGTGCTGCATGTCGATGCGCCCCTCCAGCAGGGTCGACTTGCAGGTGCCGCACAGGCCCGAGGAGCACGACGACGGGAGCCGTACGCCGGCCTGGCGGGCCGCCTCGAGCACGGTGGTGCCCGGGGCGCAGACGACCTCCCGGTCGCTGCGCCCGAAACGGACCCGGGCGCCGACCGGCGCCGCGTCGGCGCCGTCCGCCGCGGCGGGGGCCACGGGGGCGGACCCCTCGTCGATCGAGAAGCTCTCCTCGTGGCACCGGGCGGGGTCGGCGCCCAGGGCGGCGAGCATGGCGCGCACGGCGTCCCGGTAGCCCGCCGGGCCGCAGACCAGGACCTCACGCTCGGCGAGGTCGGGGACCGCGGCCGCCAGCACGGCGGCCGTGAGCAGGCCGCGGTGGCCGGTCCACGCGCCGGGGCGGGTCGGCGCGTCGTCGTCGCAGGTCCAGATCACCCGCAGGCCGGGGTGGGTCGCGGCGAGCAGCTCCAGCTCGGCGCGGCACGGCAGGTCGTCCGGCGTACGGGCGCTGTGCAGGGCCACCACGTCGAGGCCGCCCGGGCCGAGGGCGGCCAGGTCGGCCATCGCCCGGACGGTCGACAGCGTGGGCGTGATCCCGCTGCCCGCGGAGAGCAGCAGGTAGCGCGACGAGGGGTGGTCGGTCACCGTGAACCCGCCGAGCGGCCCGCTGACCCGCACCCGGTCGCCCACCGCCAGGCGGTCGTGGAGGTAGTGCGAGACCCGCCCGCCGGGGACCCGCTTGACCGTGACGGTCAGCAGGTGGGGGCGCGTCGGCGGGGAGGAGATCGTGTAGCAGCGCTCGACGGACTCGCCGTCGATGTCGACCGCGAGGCTCACGTACTGCCCCGGGCGGAAGGCGAGCGGGCCCGGCGTCGTCGGCTCCAGCACCAGCGTCAGCAGGTCGTGGGTCTCCGCGAGGCGCTGGCGGACCACGACCTGCTGGTCGAGGGCGGCCTCCTCGGCGAGCAGCCCCGCGCCGAGCGGGGTGACGTCCGGGTCGGGGACGAGGCGGAGGTCGGGCGGGGCCGGCTCCGCGGCCTGCTGGCTCGTCGGCTGGGTCGTCGGCTCGGTCGTCGGCTGGGTCGTCATCGGGTGACCTCCTCCTCGATCCGGTGGGTGTACCAGCGCACGAAGGCGTCGACCTGGTCCTCCGCCTCGGAGTACGGGCCGGGCTCGTAGCCGGGGTCGGCGACCCCGGCCTGGGTCAGCGCCACGAACTCGGCGTCCTGCTCGTTGGTGGCGCGCCAGACGGCGGTCAGCGCGTCCACGTCGTAGTCGACGCCCTCGACGGCGTCCTCGTGGACCAGCCAGGTGGTCCGCACGAGGGTCCGGTCGACGGCCACCGGCAGCACGGCGAAGGTGACCACGTGGTCGGCCTGGGCGTGGAACCAGGTGTTCGGCTGGACGTGCAGGCTCAGCCGGCCGAGGCGGGCGTCGGTGAGGTCGCCGAGCAGGCGCCGGACCAGCCGCTCGCCGCTCGGCCCGAACGACTCGCCAGCGCCGTCCAGCGGCTCGCGCTGGATCCGGAACCCGACGGGCCGGTCGACCAAGTCCTCGGCGAGCGTGTGCGGCAGCCGGCCCAGGTCACAGCGGCGGAGCAGGTCGGCCTCGGCCAGCAGGTAGCGGTCGTGGTCGGCGCGCAGCCGGTCGGGCACCTGGTCGTCGGCCAGACCCCAGGTCGGGAAGAACGAGCCGAGCAGCTCGGGGTGCCCGTCGCAGTGGTAGCACTCCCGGTTGTTCTCCATGGTGAGCTTCCAGTTGCCGCCCTCGACCAGGTCGATCTGGGCGGCGACCTTGGTGCGCCCGATCGCGTGCGGCTCCAGGTACGGCGCGACGACGGCCGCGACCGCGTCCAGGTCGCCCGGCGGGTCGGCGGCGAGGCAGACGAAGAGCAGGCCGCCGACCTCGCGCAGGTGCACGGTGCGCAGGCCGAGGCAGGCGAGGTCGGTGCCGGCCGGGAGCTGCGGGGCGTGCAGCAGCCGGCCGTCGGTGCCGTAGGTCCACCGGTGGTAGGCGCAGACGATGTTGCCGACCGAGCCGCTGCCGCCGTCGACCAGCCGGGCGCCGCGGTGGCGGCACACGTTGCGGAAGGCACGGACCTGGCCGTCGTCGTCGCGCAGCACCAGCACCGAGGCCGACCCGAGGTCGACGGTGACGTAGTCGCCGGGCTCGGGCACCTCCGCCACGGAGCCGACGAAGACCCACTGGCGCTGCCAGATCAGCCGGAGGTCGACCTCGTGGAGGGCGGAGTCGGTGTAGCAGGGGCCGGGCAGGGAGTGCCGGTCCGCCCTGCCGGCGAGCAGCGCGAGCAGCCGGGTGGTGTCGGCGTCGGCGGGGGCACCGGTGAGGGTCATGCGGGTCTCGCTCTCACATCGTGACGCAGAGCCGGAGGGCGTCGTACACGGCGGCGTGCACGTTGCGGCTGGCGACGGCGTCGCCGATCCGGAACAGCTGGTAGCGGCCGTCGGGGTTGGTGACGACCTGCTGGGGGCGGACGGCCAGCAGCGCGTCGTGGTCGACCTCCCCGAGGTTGGAGGAGCCGGGGACAAGGTCGTGGTAGAGCTCGTCGTTCGGCACGGTGCCGTGCTCGACCACCACGTGGTCGACCACCCGCTCGATCGGCGCGTCGGCGTAGTCGCTGGCCAGCACGGCGACCAGCCGGCCCGGCTGGTCGGGACCGGCGCGGCGGACGGCGACCAGGCGCCGGGCGACCGTCAGCCTCACGTCGTGCTCGGCGAAGGCGCGCAGGTAGGCGGGGCTGTTCATGCTGCCCACCGAGATGCCGACGGAGCGCTCCGGGGTGGCCAGCTCCACCTCGGCGCCGAGCCGGGCCAGGTGCTCGGCGGCGTCCAGGGCGGGCTCGCCGCCGTGGTCGTCGTAGACCAGCACCCGCTCGCCCTGGCGCGGGCCGCCGCCGCCCAGCACGTCCCAGGTGTCGATCACCAGGTCGCTGCCCACCGGGACCACCGAGGTGTCCGGCATCCCGCCGGTGGCCACCACGACCAGGTCCGGCTCCTCGGCGGCGACGGTGGCCGCGTCGGCCCAGACGCCGAAGCGCAGGTCGACGCCGCTGTGCTTGGCCTCGGCGACCCGCCAGTCGACGATGCCGACCAGGTCGCGGCGGCGCACCGTGGAGGCCGCCAGCAGGACCTGCCCGCCGGGGCGGTCGGCCGCCTCCATCAGCACCACCTCGTGGCCGCGCTCGCCGAGGACCCGCGCCGCCTCCAGGCCGGCCACGCCGGCGCCGACCACCACCGCGCGGCGGCGGCGCCCGACGGTCGGGGCGATCACGTGCGGCATCGTCTGCTCGCGGCCGGTGGCGGGGTTGTGCAGGCACTTGGCGTCGCCGGACTCGTAGATCGCGTCCAGGCAGTAGCTCGCACCGACGCAGGGGCGCACCCGGTCCTCCTCGCCCCGGGCCACCTTGGCGACCAGGTGCGGGTCCGCGAGCTGCGGCCGGGTCATCCCGACCAGGTCGAGCAGGCCCTCGCGGATCGCGTGGCGGGCGGTGGCGACGTCGCCGATGCGGGCGGCGTGCATGACCGGGACGCCGAGCGCGCGTCGTACCTGGCCGGCGAAGTCGAGGAACGGCGCGGACGGCGTCCCCATCGACGGGATGGTCGCGGCGAGCCGGGCGTCGCTGTCGAGGCCGCCCTTGATGACGGAGAGGAAGTCGACGCCGTGCTCCAGGTAGCGGCGGGCGACGCCGAGGGTGTCGTCGAGGCCGAGCCCGTCGGGCAGGTCCTCGTCCATCGCCATCCGCAGGCCGACCAGGAAGTCGGGGCCGACCGCGGCCCGGACCGCCTTGAGCACCCGGGTGCCGAAGACCAGCCGGGACTCGGGGTCACCGCCGAAGGCGTCGGTGCGCAGGTTGGTCGCCGGGGAGGCCCAGGCGTCGAAGAGGTGGCTGTAGGACTCGATCTCGATGCCGTCCAGGCCCGCCTCCCGGCAGCGCTCGGCGGCCTCCGCGTAGTGGCGGACGATCCGGTCGACGTCCCACCGCTCGGCGACCTTGGGGAACGAGCGGTGCTGGGCCTCGCGGAGCCGCGACGGGTAGACCAGCGGCAGCCAGTCGCCGGTGAAGTTGCTGGTGCGCCGGCCCAGGTGGGTGACCTGGCACATCACCGCGGCGCCGGCCTCGTGCACGTCGTCGGTGAGGCGCCGCAGCCACGGCACGACCTCGTCGCGGTAGAGCAGCATGTTGCCGAAGGCCGGCGGGCTGTCCGGCGAGACGACCGCCGAGCCGCCGATCATGGTCAACCCGACGCCGCCGCGCGCCTTCTCCAGGTGGTAGAGCCGGTAGCGGTCCTTGGGCATCCCGTCCTCGGTGTACGCCGGCTCGTGCGACGTGCTGACCACGCGGTTGCGCAGCGCGAGGTGACGCAGTCGGTAGCCGTCGAGCAGCGGGTCGGACAGGTGCACGGCACCATGCTGCGGCTCGCCGGCGGAGCAAGAAAAGCGCAAGGTTTCTGAGATAACCGTACGATCTCTTTGCATGATCGACTCGCGCCTGCGCGTGCTCCGCGTGGTCGCCGACCAGGGCACGATCACGGCGGCGGCGAAGCACCTCGGCTACACCCCGTCCGCGGTCTCCCACCAGATGCGCACGCTCGCCCACGACATCGGCGCGCCGCTGCTCGTGCCCGACGGCCGCCGGGTGCGCCTCACCGCGGCCGCGACGCTGCTGCTCGACCGGGCCGGCGACCTCTTCGCGCAGTGGGAGGAGATCCGCGCCGAGATCCAGGGCACGACCGACACGGGCCTGGGCCAGCTGCGGCTGGCCGGCTTCTCCACCGCCGCCTCCGCGCTGCTGCCGCACGTGGCCGCCACCGTGATGCGGGCCTTCCCGCGCTCGACGGTGCGGATCATCGAGGCCGACCCGGAGGTCTGCTTCCGGATGCTGCTGGCCGACCACGTCGACCTGGCCGTCGTGGTCGCCACGGACGTGCTGCCGCCCTCCACCGACGCCCGCTTCGAGCAGCAGCCGCTGATGTTCGACACCCTCGACCTGCTGGTCCCGGTCGGGCACCGGCTCGCGGACCGGGCGTGGGTATCGCTGGCCGACGCCGCCGACGAGCCCTGGATCATGGACCGCCCGGGCCGACCGCACCACCAGATGGTCACCACCGCCTGCGCCGCCGCCGGGTTCACCCCGGCCCAGGCCCACGAGGTCGTCGAGTGGGACACCGGCGCCGCGCTCGTCGCCGCCGGCTTCGGCGTCGCCGTCGTCCCGCGCCTGGCCCGCCTCCCCGCCGACGACCTGCTGGTCCGGGTGCCGCTGCGCGGGCGCGGCGCGCCGGAGCGGCACCTGCTCACCAGCGTCCGCGCCGGCACGTCGGGTCAGCCCGAGATCGCCCTGGCGCTGCGGCGGCTGCGCGAGCTGGCCGTCGAGATGTCGCGCGCCGAGCAGCTCGGGCCGTTGCCGCTGCCGGTGGACTACGAGGCGACGTAGGCGCGTCCGGCTGGATGGCGCGTCGTCACATGCAGATTGGCCCCTTTTCGGGCCGATGTGGGGCCATTCGGGATGTGACGACGCGGGTCAGCGGCCCCGTGGACGGCCGGCCGCCGCGAGCGCGGCACGGACGGCGAGGCCCGGGCTGACCAGGACCGGTACGCCGAGGTCCGCGAGCAGCGGCTGCGCGCCGGCCATGCTCGCCTGGGCCAGTACGACGACGTCGACCTCGCCCGCGATCGAGCGTGCGGCCGCGGCGACCTGGGCGTGGTAGCCCGCCAGGTCGCCCGACTCGAAGGCGGCCCACGCCTCGGGCACCCAGGCGTCGACGACCGCCGGGGCGACCCCGGCGCGCTGGGCCTCCCCGGCGATCAGGCCCAGCGTCGGGGCCAGGGTGGACTCCAGCGCGGCGACCACACCGATCCGCGGACCGGCGGCCACCGCGGCCGCGGCCATCGGCCGGTCCACCCGCAGCACCGCGACGCCGGCGTCGACGCTCTCGGCGATCGGGCCGAGCGTGGAGCAGGTGCAGACGACGACGTCCGCGCCGCGGGCGACGACGTCGGCGACGGCCGCCCGCACACCCTCGGCGAGGTCCGGCGTCGGGCCCTCGGCGCGGGCCCGGTCCAGCAGGTCGGGTGCCACGGCGTGCACCGTCGCGGCCGCCGACGCCGGGGCCGCCTCGCCCACCAGGGCCTCGAACGTCGCGACGTGGACCTCGGCGGTGTGGAGGAAGCCGAGCGTCACCATGCCCCGATCCTCCCGTGCCGGTCGCCGCCGCCGATCAGCGGTGCCCGGCCGCGCCGAGGGCCACCTCCCACAGCACGAGGTCGGCGGCACCCTCCACGGCGGCCGCGACCGGGGCGGAGAGCCCCGCGCCGAGGTCGAGGCGGCCGGCCTCCACGCCCACGACGGCCACCCGCGCGGGCAGCCGACCCAGCGCCCGGCCGAGCCCCACGGCGTCGGCGAGCCCGAGGGCGTGCGTCCCCGCCGTACCGGTCCGCGCCCACGCCCGCTCCGGCAGCGGCGGCGCCGCTGAGCCGACGTCGAACCGGTGCAGCGTCCCGGCGGGGACCCCCGTCACGACGGCGTCGACGACCACGACGTGGTCGTGGCCACGCCACAGGTCGAGCAGCGCGGCGGGGTCCTCCTCCACGACGACCCGCACGCCGGGCTCGCCGCGCAACCGGTCGGACACGCGGTCCGCGACCTCCGGGCCGACGCCGTCGTCGCCGCGGTCGCCGTGGCCGAGCCCCACCACCAGCGTCGCGCCGGTCACGACCGGTCCACGGTGAGGTCGAGGAAGTGGGTGGCGCAGGAGATGCACGGATCGTAGTTGCGGATCGCCTGCTCGCAGCGGTGCCGCAGCGCCTCCTCGTCGAGGTCGTCGAGGTCGGGCCACGAGCCCACCAGCGCGCGCAGGTCGGCCTCGACGCCGGCCTGGTTCTGCGAGGTCGGCGGGACGATCTGCGCGTCGAGGATCGTGCCGGCGTCGTCCAACACGTAGCGGTGGAAGAGGATGCCCCGGGGCGCCTCGCTCGCCCCGAACCCCTCGCCGGCGCGCGGCGGCACGGGCACGGCCGGCGCCTCCGCGGCCAGCGACCCGTCGAGCCAGGCGTCGACGATGCGCAGCGCCTCCGACACCGCCTCGACGATCTCCACCGCCCGCACGACGATCGACCGGAACGGGTTGCGGCAGGCCGGGCCCAGCCCCGCCTCGCGCGCGGCGTCGCGGGCGACGGCACCGAGACGGTCGTGGTTGAGCGTGTAGCGGGCCAGCGGGCCCACCACGTACGGGCCGCGGACGCCGCCGTCGAGGCGGGCGTGCAGCGCGTGCGAGTGCGGCACCTGGAGCTCGTCGAGGTGGGCGGGGAAGTCGCGGACGTCGAAGCCGTTCCCCGACGAGGTCACCACCCGCCCGTCCTCGATCGGGTACCCCGCCTCCGGCCGGAGCGCCACGTACTCGTGCGGCTGCTCCAGGTGGGGGAAGTCGAAGCCCGACACCAGCCGCACCGTCGCCAGTGCGTCCTCCAGCGCCCGCTCCAGGACGGGCCGCACCCCGCGCAGCTCGTCCGCGCGCGGCATCCGGTGGAAGCCGCCGACCTTGACGTTGATCGGGTGGATGGAGCGGCCGCCGACCACGGTCATCAGCCGGTTGCCGGCCTGCTTCAGCCGCAGCCCGGTCTCCACGACGGACGGGTGGTCGGCGGCGAGGTCGATGGCGCCGTCGTACCCGAGGAAGTCCGGGGCGTGCAGCAGGTAGACGTGCAGGGCGTGGCTCTCGATCCACTCCCCGCAGTAGAGCAGCCGGCGCATCGCCCGGACGGCCTCGGGCACGGTGACGCCGCACGCGTCCTCGATCGCCCAGCAGGCGCTCACCTGGTAGGCCACCGGGCAGATCCCGCAGATGCGCGCGGTGATGTCGGGCGGCTCGGTCCACGCCCGGCCCCGGAGGAGGGCCTCGAAGAAGCGCGGCGGCTCGTAGATCCGCAGCTGGACGTCGCTCACCCGGCCGTCGCGCACCTCGATGCGCATCGCGCCCTCACCCTCGACGCGGGCGAGGGTGTCGACGTGGATCAGGTGGTCGCCGTCGCCGGTCCGCTGGCTCACGGGTCGCCTCCCTCCCTGGTCCCGGCGCGCTCGGCGGCACGCAGGAAGACCTCGGAGGCGGCGTTGAAGGTCCGGAACACCCGCCGCACCTGGCCGTCGTCCATGCCGTGCTCCCGCAGCCGAACGGTGAGGGACGCCGCGTTGGGCGTGTCCTGGGGCCCGAAGCAGCCGTAGCAGCCCCGGTCGTACGACGGGCACAGCGCGCCGCACCCCGCCTGGGTCACCGGGCCGAGGCACGGGGTGCCGTGCGCCACGGTGACGCACACGTTCCCGCGCCGCTTGCACTCGAAGCAGACGCTGTGGCGGGCGATGCGCGGCCGCCGCCCCTGGAGCTCGGCGGCCAGCACCTCCAGCAGCTGGTGCCGGTCGACCGGGCAGCCGCGCAGCTCGAAGTCGACCGCGACGTGGGCCGAGATCGGGGTGGAGCGGTCGAGCGTCTCGACGTACTCCGGGTGGGCGTAGACCACCGACCGGAACTCCGCCACGTCGGCGAAGTTGCGCAGCGCCTGGATGCCGCCGGCGGTGGCGCAGGCGCCGATCGTGATCAACCGGCGCGACGCGGCGCGGACCTGCTGGATGCGCTCCAGGTCGTCCGGCGTGGTGATCGACCCCTCCACCAGCGAGACGTCGTACGGGCCCTCCACCACCGCTCGGGTCGCCTCGGGGAAGTACCCGATCTCGACCTGGCCGGCGAGCGGGATCAGCTCGTCCTCGCAGTTGAGCAGCGTGAGCTGACAGCCGTCGCACGACGCGAACTTCCACACCGCGAGCCGGGGCCTGGGATCGGTCATCTCCTACAGCTCCGCCCGGGTGAGCAGTGGCGCGAGCCGGTCGTGGGACAGCACGGGGCCGTCCACGCACAGGAACAGCTCGCGGAGCTGGCAGTGGCCGCACAGGCCGACCCCGCACTGCATGTTCCGCTCCATCGACAGGCGGAGCCGGTCCGGCGCCACCCCGCGGTCGAGCAGCGCGCGGGCGGTGAACCGCATCATCACCTCGGGGCCGCAGAGCAGGGCCAGGGTGCGCGCGCCGTCGAAGCGGGCGCGCGCGACGAGCTCGGTGACGACGCCGACCCGGCCCCGCCACCCGTGGCCGCCGGCGTCGACGGTCACCGCCACGTCGATCGCGTGCTCGCGCGCCCAGGCGCGGAGCTCCGTCTCGAACAGGAGGTCCTCGGGGGTCCGCGCGCCGTAGAGCAGGCTGACCCTGCCGTACGACGCCCGGTCGGCGCAGACCGCGAGGACGGCGGGGCGCAGCGGGGCCAGCCCGATGCCCCCGGCGACGATGACGAGGTCGCCGCCACGGCCGTCCGCGACGTCCCAGCCGTGCCCGAACGGGCCGCGCACGCCGAGCACGTCGCCGACGGCGGCACCGGCGAGGGAGCGGGTGACGCCACCGACGTCGCGGATCGTGTGCTCGAGGACCTCGGGGCCGGCCGGGTCGCCGCTGATCGAGATCGGGACCTCGCCGACGCCGAAGCGGGACAGCATCGTGAACTGCCCGGGCGCGAAGGCGAGGGGCTCGTCGTCGGCCGTCAGCCGCACGGTCCGCGTGTCGCGGGTGTCGCGGCGCACCTCGGTGACCACGAACGGTCGGGGCACCATCACTCCCGCCGCCGCGCCGGGGAACGGGGGCGCGGGGGCCGGCCGGGCGGTCACGACGGCGCCCCGTACAGGTCCAGCATCCGCATCCGGGCCGAGTGCAGCCGGTCCGACATCACCTGGACCACGCGCTGCATCAGCGCGTACCCGAGCGCGGGGTCCCCCTCGCACTTGCCGCGCAGGCAGGCGCCGTCGAACGCGATCAGGCTGGTCTCCTCGGTGGCGCGGGCGTCGAAGGTCCAGCGGTACGGCGGCACCAGCCACGACCACCCGACGACGTCCCCCTCGTGGGCCGTCTGGATCACGAGGGGACCGGTCGGCGTGGGCGTCTCGATCGCGACGCAGCCGCGCCGGACGACGTAGAAGGTGTCCGCGGGCTCGCCCTCCCGGAACACCCAGGCGCCGGGCGAGAGGTGGGTGTTGGACGCACACCCGGTCATCAGGTCGATCCACTGCTCGTCGAGCCCCTCGAAGAAGGGGTGCTCGGGGAGCAGCTCCGCGATGGTCCTCATCAGCTGCCTCCACTCGTCGGGTCCGCGGGTTCGGCGGCCAGGCGCAGCGCCGCCGCCTCCGCGGTGATGTCGATGGCCGCCGGGCACCAGGTCACGCAGCGGCCGCACCCCACGCAGCCGGAGGTGCCGAACTGGTCGACCCAGGACGCCAGCTTGTGGGTCATCCACTGGCGGTAGCGGGCCTTCGTCGAGGCCCGGACGGTCCCGCCGTGGATCCAGGAGTGGTCGGCGTCGAAGCAGGAGTCCCACACCCGGTCGCGCCCCGCCACGTCGCCGGTCAGGTCGGTGACGTCCTCGACGGTGGTGCAGAAGCAGGTGGGGCAGACCGCGGTGCAGTTGCCGCAGGCCAGGCAGCGGGTGGCCACGTCGTCCCAGAGCGGGCTCTCCGCCGCGTCGTACAGCAGCTCCTTCAGCCCGTCGGTGTCCAGGTGGCGCCCCATCCACCCGGCGGCATCGGCGGCGACCCGGTCGCCGGCAGCCACGTCGTCGGCCGGGGCGGCCCGGGCACCGATCTCGTCGAGGAGCTCGGCGCCGCGGTCGCTGGCCACCTCGACGACGAAGCGGTGGGTGCCGGTCCCCGGCGGCCCGCCGAGCAGCTCGGTGAGCGACAGGTCGTACGACGCGCCCCGGCCCCGCTCGGGCCGCGGCCCGGTGCCGGTCGAGGCGCAGAAGCAGGTGCCGGACGGGTCGGAGCAGGTCACCGCGACCACGAACGCGGCCGACCGCCGGGCGGCGTACGCGACGTCGGCGTGCGCGCGGCCGGTGAGCACCACGTCGTGGATGCCGATCGCGGAGAGGTCGCAGGAGCGGACCCCGAGCAGGGCGTACGGCGGCAGGTCGGCGCCGTCCCCGGCCTCGGGGGCGGCGACCTCGAACCCCTCGCCGCTCCGGCGCCCGCGCCACAGCACCTCCTCGGCGGGGAAGAAGACCGGCTTCGCCGACTGCGCCCCCGCGGCGAACCCGAACAGCGCCTCGTCCTCGCGCCGCCGCAACCGGTACCGCCCCGCGTCCTGCTCGTCGCCCCAGCCGCGGGGCAGCTCCTCGACGCTGCGGATCGGCGCGTTCACGATCGCGCCGGACCGCACCGTCGGCCCGATCACGGTGTAGCCGCGCGCGACCAGCCGGTCCAGGAGCGCCTGCAGCCCCGGGACGTCGATGACGCGATCCGGTTCCGGCGGCGATCCGGGCAGGTCAGCCGTCGCGCCCTCGCGGGTCATGCCCGCAGTGTCTCCACCCGGTCGGACGGGCGGGTAGGGCCAAGGTCCCCTGTCGTGCCGACACTCCTCCTGTGCGCTCCGCACGCACCGGGTGCGGGCTCAGCACACATCAGGGCCCACGAAGGCACGGGCCGACCTACCCCGCGCGGACTCGGAGCCGCTTCGTCGCGGCCTCGAGCACGACCGGTCCACCGCCGTTGCCGCCGTAGCGGGCGACCACCTTCAGCCTCACCGGGCTCTTCCCCTCGATCTTCGCGGCCGCGATCGTGACCTCGGCGCCGAAGCGGCAGGCGTCGGTGACCGCTGCCTTCTTCTTGGCGAGCGCGCGCGTGCCCTGCTTGACCGCGATCCTCACGGTCCCGTCGCAGGTCGCGGCGTTCTTCGCGAACGAGCCGGCGAGCCGGCCCGTCAGCCGGTAGGCGAACGGGGCCGTCCGGTCCCGTTTCGGCGTGGCCGAGAGGCGGACCTTCGGCGTCACGACCGGCGTCGGGACGAGCCGGCGGCGCGCGGTCGTCGACGCCGCGCCGGCCTCGCCGGTCACGTCCAGCGTCAGCACGAGGCGGGAGTGCTTCACGAAGTCCGGGTCCGCCAGCAGCGCGACGAGCTCCTCCACCGCGGCGTCGCCGCCGGCGAGGTCCAGCGGCACGTCGACCGTCAGCCCGCCCGGCGCGTAGGCCGCCGCCTCCTCGAGCGCGAACACCTGACGGCCCGCTCCCCCGGCGCTGCGCCGCGCGACCACCTTGCCGGTGAGCACGCCCTCGCACAGGGCCGCGCCGCAGCCGACGCTGACCAGCAGGTCCGTCGGGTCCTGCGTACCGCGGCCGATCGCCGGCGCCAGGGCGGGAGGGCCGGTGACGTCGCGCACGAACGCGTCGAACGGGAAGGGCTGGCCGGAGGAGAAGTCGTCGGGCGCCAGGTCGGGCGCGTCGCTGCTGAACGCCACGAACCGGCCGTCGTCGGAGATCGCGACGCCGTCCCGCCCGTTGCTGGGGAGCGGTTCCGCCTCCGCGCCGGTCGGGCGGTTGACGATCTCGGTGATCCCGGTCGCGCGGTCGCGTAGGTAGATCGTGTTGTTCTCGTCGCCGTCCTCGGCGTGCGCCGCGATGAACCGGGCGTCGGCCGAGATCGCGAAGTTGAAGCAGCAGAAGCCCGGCAGCAGCTCGCCGCCGGTGAGCACCGCGGCCTGCTCGGTGGCGCCGGTGGCCAGGTCCCGCACGAAGAGCCGCTTCGCGTTGGTGTCCGCCCACGCGACGTGGGTGCCGTCGCCGGCCATCAGCCCGCTAGCCGACGACTGGACCTCCCCGTCCGGGCCGACGGCCCGCGACTCCACGGTGGTCCGCGCCCGGACGACGTCGCGGACCAGGAAGACCGGTCTCGGGGACTCGACGCTCGGCAGGCCCCCGAGGTTCTCCGCGGCGGTGACGAACCCGACCTTGCTGCCGTCGTCGGAGATCACCGGGCCGCTCGCGTCGGTCTCCGCGGGGGTGCCGTCGTCGGTCCGGCTGACCAGGACCGTCCGACCGGTGCGGCGGTTCCAGCGGAGGACCTGCAGAGCGTTCAGCCCGAAGGACTCGACGAGCTCGGCCCCGGCCAGCTCCTCCGAGCGCGAGGCGAAGGCGACGAAGCGCCCGTCGCCGGAGATGGCCAGGTCGCCCTGCGCCCCCTCGGGGACGACGGCACCGGCACCGGTCCCGCTGACCAGGAGGGTGCGGCCCGCGACCACGTCGCGCACGAAGACGTCCGTCACGCCGTTGTCGTCCCCGGCGACCAGGTTGCTGGCCGCCGAGAGGAAC
The DNA here is from genome assembly GCF_040191335.1 of Nocardioides sp. YIM 152588. Lineage (NCBI taxonomy): Bacteria > Bacillati > Actinomycetota > Actinomycetes > Propionibacteriales > Nocardioidaceae > Nocardioides > Nocardioides sp. YIM 152588. The sequence continues at coordinate 31,940 of NZ_JBEGDJ010000025.1, forward strand.
GCGACGTACCGGCCGTCCGCCGAGATCCCGGTGTGGTGCTCCCCCGCGTTGAAGCCTGCGCCGCTGGTGCCGTCGCCCAGCTCGCCGTCGGCACCGTCCGCGCGGCTGACGATCCGCGTCTCGCCGGTCAGCTGGTCGCGCCAGAAGACGTCGCGCACGCCGTTGTCGTCACCGGAGACCAGGTTGCTCGCCTCCGAGTCGAACACGACGAACCGGCCGTCCGATGAGAGCTCCGGGTGCGTCGACCGGCCGTTCGGGACCGCGCCGCCGAGTCCGGCGCTGACCAGGGTCGTGGTGCCGGCCGACGAGATCGGTCCGCTCACCTCGGCACGCGCCGGCGCGGTGAGCGCCCCCGCCCCGAGGGCCACGGCGAGGGCCGCGCCGAGAGCGGCGGCGCGGCGGGAGCGGGACGGCTGGGACGCGGGAGCGGACGCAGGCACGGGGCGTGACGCTATCCGCTGCCCCCCGCCGCCGACCTCCGTTGCTGGAAACTCCCGAGGAACGGACCGTGACGGCGGTGGGCTGCGGGTTTCGACGCCCGACCGCCGATTCCGGTGAGTGCCGGGGACGTCGGCGGGGCGGGGCGGGGCGGGGGCGGGGCGGGGGCTGTGGCCGGGGGAAGCGCTGTAACACGCTGTCCGCCGGTCTGGTCGGCCGTTCGCGTCGCCTCCAGCCCGTTGTGGCGGGCTGTCACCAACGCAGACGGCCGGGTAGTGCGGTGGACGGCGTGTTACATGACCGCCGACCCCGCGCCGCGTCGTCGTCGTGTGCCTGAGACATCGGGATAGAGGGTTCCTGGGCACACGGCCTCGTCCGCACCGGCGCCCGACCCGGGTCGTGTACCCCTCACCCCGGAATAGCGGGTTCTCAGGCACACGACCCCGCCCACAGGCGGATCAGTAGTACCAGGGGTACGGCGACCAGTCGGGGTCGCGCTTCTCCAGGAACTGGTCGCGGCCCTCCTGGGCCTCGTCGGTCATGTACGCCAGGCGGGTGGTCTCGCCGGCGAAGAGCTGCTGGCCGACCAGGCCGTCGTCGAGGAGGTTGAAGGAGTACTTGAGCATCCGCTGGGCCGTCGGCGACTTGCCGTTGATCTTGCGGCCCCACTCCAGGGCCTCCTTCTCCAGGTCGGCGTGGTCGACGACCCGGTTGACCGCGCCCATCCGGTGCATGGTCTCGGCGTCGTACTCGTCGCCGAGGAAGAAGATCTCGCGGGCGAACTTCTGGCCGACCTGGCGGGCCAGGTAGGCCGAGCCGTAGCCGCCGTCGAACGAGCCCACGTCGGCGTCGGTCTGCTTGAAGCGGGCGTGCTCGCGGGAGGCGAGGGTCAGGTCGGCGACGGCGTGCAGGGAGTGGCCGCCGCCGGCCGCCCAGCCGGGGACCACGCAGATGACGACCTTCGGCATGAACCGGATCAGCCGCTGGCACTCGAGGATGTGCAGGCGGGCCAGCTTGGCCTTGTCGATGGCGCTGGGCTCCTCGGCGCCGGTGTCGCCCGCGCCGATCGACTTGTCCTCGTACTGGTAGCCCGCCTTGCCGCGGATGCGCTGGTCGCCGCCGGTGCAGAAGGCCCACTTGCCGTTCTTCGCCGACGGGCCGTTGCCGGTCAGGATCACGCAGCCGACGTCGGCGGAGGTGCGGGCGTGCTCCAGGGTGCGGAGCAGCTCGTCGACGGTGTTCGGCCGGAACGCGTTGAGCACGTCGGGGCGGTCGAAGGCGATCCGGACGGTGCCGTGGGCCTTCGCGCGGTGGTAGGTCAGGTCGGTGAGGTCGTCGAAGCCGGGCACCACGTCCCACTGGCTCGCGTCGAAGATCTCGCTCACGCCGTCGATCGCACTCATGACGCGAACGCTACTGCCCGACCGACCCGCCCCACGGGGCAGGTCGCCGGCCGGTCAGGAGCCGACGCGCTCCAGCAGGAAGACCGGGATCTTCCGGTCCGTCTTCTCCTGGTACTCCGCGTACGGCGCGTACTGGGCCACCGCGCGCTCCCACCACTCCTCGCGCTCGTCGCCCTCGGCGATCCGCGCCCGGTAGAGCGCCGGCTCCGGGCCGTCCTGGAGCTGGACCACGGGGTCGGCGACGAAGTTGTAGTACCAGGCGGGGTTCTCCGGCGTGCCGCCCTTGGAGGCGACCGCGGCGTAGACGCCGTCCTTCTCGACCCGCATCACCGGGTTCTTGCGCAGGTTGCCGGACTTCACGCCGCGGGAGGTGATGACGACGATCGGCCAGTCCGCGCGGCCCGGGAGCGTGTTCGCCTCGGCGCCACCGGAGGCCTCGTAGGCCGCGACCTGGTCACGCACCCACTGCTGCTGGTTCGGCTCGTAGGTTCCTTCGAGAAGATCCATGCTCGTCAGAACATCACGCGCGGAGCGCTGATTCCAGAGGTGGTTTCGAGGCTCGCTTCGCTCGCACCTCAACCACCGGCGGGCGTGCCGCTCGCACCTCAACCACCGGTGGGTCAGTCGTTGGCGTTCGCGATCGTGACCGCCAAACCGGCCAGGTGGCCGAGGCGCGCGAGCTCGGAGTCGAGGAAGTCGGGGCCGCCGCGGCGCCCGATCATCACGACCTCGTTGCCGTCGAGCCGGGCGGCGGCGTACAGCGTGTTCTCGTCCTCGGGCAGCTCCATCCGCTGCGGCGCCTCGATCTCGAGGAAGTCCATCTCCTCCGGCGCCGCGCTGGTGCCGTAGACGACCCCCTTGGCGCGGTGCACCCGCGCGCCCCAGTCGGCGCGGAACGTCGCGGGGAGCAGGTCGACCAGCCGGTCCAGCGCCTCTCCCGGCGAGGCCGTCAGCTCCTCGACCGCCTCCAGGTCCAGGACCAGGCTGCCGCCGGACGGGTAGTGGCTGATCCACAGCACGCGGACGCCGTCGAGCACGTTGCAGGCCGACACGATCGTGTCGGGCATCGTGCCCTGCGGGATCTCCAGCAGCACGTCGTCCAGTGCGGTGCCGTCGGGCCGCTTCTCGACGATCTCGATCGCCTCGATGTCACCCCCGGCCACACCGATCGCGGTGGCGACCCGTCCCAGCGATCCGGGGACGTCGGGGAGCGCCACGCGCATCAGGAAGGACATGCGGCCACGCTAACCTGACCGCGTTGCGCCCGCGTTGCGGGTCCGAACATTCGTCGGACAGAGTCAGGCCGGGGCTCCGGAGAGCCGCGCGGCGAGCCCCGTCGCGCGCTGGGCCGTGGTCGCGACGGCCGCGCGCACGGCGGCCTCGGTGCCCACCACCCGCAGCCGGCGCTTGGCCCGGGTGACCGCGGTGTAGAAGAGCTCGCGGGTCAGCAGCCGCGAGTCGGCGTCGGGCAGCAGCACCGTGATGGTGTCCGCCTGGCTGCCCTGGCTCTTGTGGATCGTCATCGCGTGCATCGTGTCGATCGCGTCGAGGCGGCCCGGCGCGAACGCCCGCGGCTCCCCCACCCCGGCGATCCACGCCCGCGGGCGGCCCTCGTCGTCACGGACCACGACGCCGGTCTCGCCGTTGTAGACGTCGAGCGTGTAGTCGTTGCTGGTCACCAGCAGCGGGCGCCCCGCGTACCAGGCCGAGCCGAGCGGCTGGCCCAGGTCCTCGGCGAGCCACTGCTCCACCTGCCGGTTCCAGTGCCGTACGCCGAACGGCCCCTCCCGGTGCGCGCAGAGCAGCCGGAACTCCTCCAGCGCCGCCAGCGCGGCGTGGGCGCGCTCGGCCGGGGTGCCGGAGCCCGTGCCGCCGGCGGTGGCGCCGTCGTGGACGCGGCGGGCGGCGGCCAGGCAGGCAGGGCGCAGCGCCTCGGCGGGCTGGTCGGTCTCGACGTACTCGACCTCGTCCGAGCCGGCGCGCAGCACCGCCAGCACGGCGTCCGCATCGCCGTCCCGCAGCGCCTGGGCGAGCGCCTTGATCTCCTCGGTGGAGCGGTGGTTCTCCCGCAGCGCCACGACGGGTGAGTCCTCGCGGGCCTCGAAGCCGGTGACCAGGTCCGAGAGCACCGCGCCCGCCCCGACGGAGGTGAGCTGGCCGGGGTCGCCGACCAGCACCAGCCGGGTGTCGGGGCGCACGGCCTCCAGCAGCCGGGCCATCATCGTGAGGTCGACCATCGACGCCTCGTCGACCACGATCAGGTCCTGCTTGAGGCGGTTGCCGCGGTCGTGGACGAACCGGGTGGTGTTGTCCGGGCGCCAGCCGAGCAGCCGGTGCAGGGTGCGCGCCTCGGGGCGGCCGAGCTCGGCCAGGTCAAGGTGGAGCGCCTCGACCTCGGCGCCGACCGCCTCCTGCAGCCGGGTGGCGGCCTTGCCGGTCGGCGCGGCCAGCGCCACCGAGAAGTGGCGCGCGTGGCCGGCGGCCCGGAACTGGTCGGCGAGCGCGACCACGATCCGCGCCACCGTCGTGGTCTTGCCGGTGCCGGGCCCGCCGGTCAGCACGGTGGTGCGGTGCCGCACCGCGTGCTCGACGGCGGCGGCCTGCTCGGCGCTGAAGTGCGCGCCCCGCACCCGCTGCAGCGTGGCGACGAGGACACCCTCGTCCACCGCCGGGCGGTCGGCGGCGATCCGGGCGGCGAGGTCGTCGGCGATCTGGCGCTCGAGCCGGTGGTAGCGGTCCAGGCTGACCAGGCCGAGGTCGTGGTGCAGCACGCCCGCGGCGGTCAGCGGGGACGCGGCGATCGCCGCCGCCCACTCCTCCGCCGGCGGCAGCGCGACGCCCTCGGGGAGCGCGAGGCCGGTGGCGAGGTCGGCGGAGAGGTCCACGCCGACCGAGCCGAGCCGGACGGCGCGGACCGCGAGCGCCACGGCCAGGCGCACCCGGTCGTCGTCCTCGCCGCCGAGCGCGGCCACCCGCTGGGCGACGCGCACGTCGCCCGCGTCGAGCACCCCGGCCAGGTTGAGGTCGGCCAGCAGCCCGGTCGCGCCGAGCGCCAGCCGCGGGTCGTAGGTGCCGCGGGGAGCCGGCCCGGCGGTCGCCGTCGTCGCGCCGGTCGCGTCCGTCATCGCGCCCCTCCCCCCGTCGAAGCCGTCGCACCCGCGCCGTCGAGCAGGTCGGAGAGGTCGGTCACCAGCGCCACCGGCGGCCGCCACGCGAAGACGCCGCAGGGCGCGCCGTCGACGCGCGGCGCGTCGGGGCCGCAGAGCCCACGCAGGTACAGGTAGGCGACCCCGCCGAGGTGGCGCTCGGGGTCGTACCCGGGCTGGCGCCACCGCAGGAACCGGTGCAGCACGACGGCGTACAGCAGCGCCTGGAGCGGGTAGTCGGAGTGCCCCATCGCGCCGTCGAGGGCGGCCGGCGCGTAGCTGGCCGCGGTCAGCGGCTCCTCCCGCGGGCCCAGCCAGTTGGTCTTGTAGTCGACGATCACGTAGCGGGGATCCGGCGACCCCGCCTCGCCGGGCAGCCGCAGCACCACGTCCACCGAGCCGGTCAGGTAGCCGCGCAGCACCTGACCGCCCAGCGCCGGTACGCCGAGGGCGTCGGCGTAGCCGCGCACCGGGTCCCCCTCGGGCAGGTGCCGGCGGAGCAGGTCGGCGATGTCGCCGAGCAGCACCTCGGGGCTGCCGGCACCGTCCACCAGGTCCCCGCCGGCCAGGGGCAGCTCGAAGTCCAGCTCGCAGAGGCGGTCCCCGCCCCCGATCGAGCGCAGCGTGGCCTCGCCCAGCAGCGGGCCGAGCGGGGTGTCGCACGCGGCCACCAGCGCGTCGGCCAGGGCCTCGCGGTCCAGGTCCGGCACGGGCCACCAGCCCAGCTGCTCCTCGACGTGGGCCAGCATCTCCGCCCGGAGGTCCGGCGCGGCCGGGTCGGCGTGCTCGAGCACGGCGTGCACCAGCGACCCGAAGGTGGCGCCGACCGGCAGCGCCGCCATCGGCGAGGCGACGTCGGCGGCGGGGTCGGCCGCCTCCGGCACGTCGGGCACCGTCGCGGCCGCCTCGTCGTCGACCCGCTCGTCGTCCTTGGCCAGCACCTCGGGCTCGCTGTCGACGCCGGCGTACGGGGTGCCGAGGTCGACCGCGCTCAGCGCCGAGTACGAGGTACGACGCCAGGCCACGTCGACCGAGCGGTCGAAGGCGCGCACCGCCAGCGCCGGGGGCTCGGTCGGTTCCAGGTCCGCCGGCGTCTCGGCGTGGTGGGCGACCTCGGGCCGCGGGCCCCCGGCGTCGCGCCAGCGGCCGAACAGCGCCGCCACCTCGTCGTCGTCGGGGACCGCCGGCTGGGCGGGGACGGTCGCGACCGGGCGCCCGTCGCCGCCGGTGGCGCGCATCAGCATCCGGTGCAGCGGCGAGGCCTCGGCGTTGCGGGTCGGCGCCCACCACGCCACCACCTGGCTCTGCGCCCGGGTCAGCGCCACGTAGAGCAGCCGCAGCCACTCCCCGGACTCCTCCTCGGCCCACCGCCGGCAGTGCTCGGACCAGCGCGGGCCCGAGCCGCCGACGTCGACGCAGCGGCGACCGTCGGCGTCGTGGAAGAGCGGCCGGGTGGGCTTGGGCACGAAGCGGTCGGCCAGCGACGGCAGGTAGACGATCGGGTACTGCAGGCCCTTGCTCGCGTGGATGGTGACCAGCTGGACCGCGGCGGCGTCGGAGTCGAGGCGACGGGTCCGCTCGGCGCCGCGCCCGTCGGCGGCCTCCGAGACCTGCAGGCGCAGCCAGCCGAGCAGCGCGACCACGCCGAGGTGCTCGGTCTGCGCGACCTCGTGCAGCACCTCGCCGATGTGGCGCAGGTCGGTGAGCATCCGCTCGCCGCCGGTGGTGGCCAGCAGCCGGGCCGGCAGCCCGCCGGTGTTCGCGGCCTCCAGCACGGCGGCCACGCCGCGGCGGGCGAGCGCCTCCGCCCACGCCCGGAGCCGGTCGGCGATCCGGTCGGTGAGGTCGTCGCCGCCCGCGTCGAGCTCGGCGGCGTCGTACCCGAGGAAGTCGGTGAGCGCCGCGGCGCGGACCCGGGCCGCGCGGTGCGGCTGCTCCAGCGCCTCGAGCAGGGTCAGCCAGGCGGTGGCGGCGGGCGTGGCGAAGACGCTGCCGCCGCCGGCGATCACGGCCGGCACGCCGACCGCGGCGAGCGCCTCCCGGGACGTGGCCAGGTCCTGGTGGCGGTAGCAGATCACGGCGACGTCGCTCGGCCGCACGGGGCGCCCGTCGAACGTCGCGCCGGAGGCGAGCAGGCCACGGATGTCGAGCGCGAGGTCACGGGCGATCAGCGGGCGCACGGCGCCGACCGGGATCAGCGTGCGGCCGCGCTTGCCGAGCTGCTCGCGGCGGACCACCCGCATCCGGAACGGGGTGCCGTCCGGCGCCCCGGCCAGCCGGGACGCCTGGTGGTGCGCGGAGACGTCGTGGACCACGATCCGCGGGTCGCCGAGCTCGGCCCCGCCGAGCAGGGCGCCGCACGCCTCCACCAGCGGGGCGTCGCTGCGGCGGTTCGTCGCCAGGGTCTGCCGGGTGGTCGCGGTGGCCGCGGCGTCCAGGTACGTCGTCACGTCGCCGCCGCGGAAGGCGTAGATCGCCTGCTTCGGGTCGCCGATCAGCACCATCGTGGCGTGCCCGCTGAACGCGCGGTCGAAGACCTGCCACTGGATCGGGTCGGTGTCCTGGAACTCGTCGACCAGGACGATCCGCCACCGCTCCCGCATCCGGGTGCGCGCCGGGGCGTCGGGGTGGTCGAGCGCGTCGGCGAGCTGGCGCAGCAGGTCGTCGTAGGAGAGCACGCCGAGCCGCCGCTTGCGGCGGTCCATCTCGCGGCGCACCGCCTCGGCGAAGGCGACCCGGCGCCCGGCCCGGTCCTCCCGCGGGGCGTCGGCCGGCTCGAGGGCGGACTCCGGGTCGCCGACGACGGTGCGCGCGATCGCCATCGCCTCGGCGTGGTCGAACGCCGGCGGCTCGGTGCCGGCGGCGAACGCCCGCAGGTAGAGGTCGTCGACGACCTGGCCGAGCATGTCGTCGAGGTTCTCCACCAGCCGCGCGCGGGCGTCGGTGTCGCCGGCGACGCCGAGCGAGTCCAGGACCAGTGAGCAGAACTGGTGGATGGTCGCGATGGTGGCGCCGTCGAAGTCGGCGAGCGCCTGCAGGACGCGGCGGTGGCGCAGCCGCCGGGTCGCGGCGTCGCCGTCGAGCAGCAGGTCGATCAGGTCGGTGCGCCTCTCCTCCGGCAGGTCGCCGTCGCCGGCCAGCGCGCGCTCGGCCTCGACCAGCTGGCGGCGTACCTGGTCGCGCAGCTCCTGGCTGGCCGCGCGGCCGAAGGTGACGACCAACATCGCCTCCAGCGGCACCCCCTCCTCGGCGACGTAGCGGGTGACCAGGGCGCCGATCGTCCAGGTCTTGCCGGTGCCGGCGCTGGCCTCCAGCAGCGTCGTGCCGGTCGGCAGCGGCCCCCGGATGTCGAACGGCTCCATCGGGCCGCCCGGCCCGGTCCGCAGCGGTGTCACGGTCACAGCGGGCCCACCTTCTCCGCGCCGGTCAGCAGCGGCTCCCACAGCCGCCAGGCCAGGTCCGGCAGGCCCAGGCCGATCAGCGCGTCCAGGCCCGCGCCGGGGCCGAGGACCAGCCGGTGCGCCTGCTCGGCGTCCTCGCCCTCGATGCCGTAGGGGTGGTGCGGGTCGGTCACCCAGGCGCGGGACGCCTCGGCCCGCGGGTCGATCGGGTCACCGAGGCGGTTGCGGAAGGTGGCCTCGGCCCAGGCGGCCGCGGTCGCCACCGGGATCGGCAGCGGTCGGGTCATCCCCTCGTCGTGGAGCGCGACCAGGTCCCGCAGCCAGCCGCCCGCGCGGTGGTCCAGCGGGCCGGCCAGCGCCCGCTTGGGGCCGGCCTTCTCCCGGGCCACCGCGTGGGTCGTCCAGTTCTCGTCCGGGTACGTCGCCGCGAGGGCGAGGGCGTCGACCCACGCCTCGAGCCGGTGCTTCGCCTTCATCCGGGAGTACGACAGGGTGACGACCTGGTTGCCGTAGACCCGCGCCACGGTGCCGGTCAGCCGGCGCCCGCCGCCCAGGTCGACGTCGACGTCGAGGGTGCGCGGCGCGCCCTGCCGCAGCGCGGCGGTGGCGGCGAACAGCCGCTGGCACTCGCCCACGACGTCGCCGAGGGCCTGCTGGCCCAGCGCGAACGGCGGCAGCGTGCCGCGCAGCTGCTCCGCGGTCATCACCGCCTGGGCGGTCGTGGCGGGGTCGTCCGCGGCCAGCACCTCGCGGAGCAGGCGGTCGCCGACCTGCCACACCTCCAGGCCGTTGAGGCTGATCGGGATGGCGTCGAGCAGGTCGTCGGGCTCGAACGGGGTGGAGACGACCATCCGCCGCCGCAGGAACTCCCGGACGGGCGCGACGAGGAACCGCTTCAGCTCGGCCAGGGTGACGTCGCGCGGCTCGGCGGCCGGCAGCGGGTCGGCGAGGAACGGGGCCCGTGCGTGGCGTGGCCCGGCCGCGGCCCGCGCCCCGCCGAGCGTCGCCCGGTCGAAGGAGAACGGCCGGTCGGGCACCAGGGCACCCGGCTCGTGGTTGCGGACGTCGTAGGGCTGGAGGGGGTGGCGGACCAGCACCTGGTCGCGGACGGGCGCCGCGGCCGTCCGGTCGAGGGCGTCGAGCACCTCGCCGAGCGGTACGGCGGGCGGCCGCTCCTGCCCCGTGTGCTCGCCGGCGCCGGCGTAGGTGATCACCAGCCGCTCGCGGGCGGCGAGGATCGCGTCGAGCAGCAGCTGGCGGTCCTCGCTGCGGGCGTCGCGCTCCCCGACCTGCGGGTCGCGGGCGAGCACGTCGTCGCCGTCGACCGTGGGGTGGCGCGGGAAGACCCCGTCGTCGAGGCCGACCAGGCAGACCACCCGGTGCGGCACCGAGCGCATCGGGACCATGGTGCAGACGGTCAGGGTGCCGCTGCGGAAGTTGGCGCGGGTGGGGCGGCCCGCCAGCCGGGCGGCCAGCAGCGCGCGGACGTCGGCGAGCCGCAGCGGCACGTCGCCGTCCTCGGCGCCGGCCCGGGCGCGGGCCAGCTCGCGCTCGAACTGCGGCAGCTGCCAGGCGTCGTCCGCGTCGACGTCGCACAGCCCGCGGACCCCCTCGGCGAGCAGGGTGAACCACTCCTCGGCGCAGGTCGCCCGGGTCAGGCCGTCGAGGCAGTCGCCGAGCCGGCCCACCGCCTCGCCCAGCCGGCCGACGAGGTCGATCTCGCCGCTGCCGAGGTCGTCCACGGGCAGCCCGCGGCCGAGGTGGCGGTGCTCGTCGCCGCCCATCGCGACGCCGAGCAGCAGCCGGTCCAGGCCCGCGCGCCACGTGTTGTGCTCGAAGGTCGCCAGCCCGTACGACGCCCGGTGGCCGCCGTCCAGGCCCCACCGGATCCCGGCCTCGGCGACCCAGCGGGTGATCCGGGCGAGCTCGTCGTCGGTCAGCTCGAACCGGCGCCGGACCGGCTCGCGGGAGAGCAGGTCGACCACCTCCGACGCGCTGACCCGCCCGCCGGCCAGCTCGACCAGGGCGACCGCGACGGCCAGCAGCGGGTTGGTGCTGGCCGCGGAGCGGTCGGCGAGCCGGACCCGGAGGCCGTGCGCCGGGTGGCCGGGGACCGCGCCGCCAGCGGGGTCCGCCTGCACGTCGGGAAGGATGTCGCCGAGGCCGAACCCGGCGGAGATCAGCGGCGCATAGGTCTCGATGTCGGGGCACATCACGACGATGTCGCGAGGCTCCAGCGTCGGGTCGTCGGCGAGCAGCCCGACCAGCACCTCGCGCAGCACGTCGACCTGGCGCGCGGCGCCGTGGCAGGCGTGCACCTGCACCGACCGGTCACCCGGGTCGACGGCCCGTGCGGCCCGCTCGGCCGGGTCGGGCGCGCGGTTGTCGCGCAGGTCGGACTGGAGCCGGCCGAGCAGGGTCCCGGGCAGCGCCGGCGCGTCCGCGACGGGCTCGTCGGCGACGGCGGCGCCCGGCCCGGTCAGCACCTCGGCGAGCTCGCGCGCGTCCCGACCGAGGGAGGCGAGCAGCGGGTGGCCGACCAGCTCGGCGGTGGTGTCCTGGGCGCGGGGCCGGGCCGCGGCGGTGCCGCCGGAGACCCGCGCCACCGCGTCCCACAGGTCAGCCGACGGCTGGGCGAGCCACAGGTGCACGTCGCGATGCTCGGCCAGCGCGCCGAGCAGCTCGACCTCGGTGGCGGGCAGCCGGGTGTGCCCGAAGAGCGAGAGCCGGGCCGGCAGGTCCAGGCCGTCCGCCGCCCCGGAGCGCAGCTGCGCGCAGACCCGCCGGTGGCGCTCGTCGGGGGCCTCGACCCCGACCCGGTCGAGCAGCCGGCGCCACAGCTCCGGCTGCCAGGTCAGGTCCGGTGCGAGCGTGCCGCCCGCGCCGTCGGTGTCCCGGCCCTCGCGCCAGTCGGTGACCAGGGTGGGCCGCTGCACGGCGTACGAGGAGAGGAGGCCGGCCAGGCGGCGCGCGACGCCCCAGCGGCGGCTGCGCCGCAGCTCGCCCTCCTCGCCGTCCAGGCCGTGGCCGAGGTGCGTGGCCAGGGTGGCGCACCAGGGCTCGTCGAGGTGCGCGTCGATGGTGGCCAGCAGCGGCCAGACCAGGCGGTCCGGGTGCCACGGGTCGTCCGCGTCGCGGCCCAGCAGCAGCCCGACCAGGCTGGCCGGCTGCAGGAACCGGACGCCGGCGCAGACGCCGTCGCCGCCGCGCGGTCCGGTGCCGAGCCGGTGGGAGAGGCGCTGGGTCAGCCAGCGCTCCACCCCGCGGGCCGGCACCACCACGACCTCCTCGGCGAAGGGGTCCTCCAGCGGCGTGGCCAGCAGGGCGCCGAGGCCGTCGGCGAGCTGGTCCGTGCGCCAGGCGCGGTGCAGGTGGAGGGCCATGGTGGTCCGAGGTTAGTGGGCGCCCCCGACGGATCGGCGGAGGGCGCGGGTCACTCCTCCTCGTCGCGCCGGTGCAGGCGCGGGTGGTGCTCCTGCCAGTCCTCGTCGGCCTCGTCGATCTCGCCCTCGAGCGCGGAGACGGCGTCGGGACGCCCGTGGAAACGGCGGTAGGAGTAGGCGACGAGGGCCAGCGCGATCAGGCTCGAGGCGAGCATCGTGACGCCGGTCCAGTCGCCGCCGAGCAGCCACATCGACGCCTCCAGCGGCCACCACGACGGCGCTGGGGGCTCGACGATCCACAGCACGCCGAAGCCGCCGATGGCCAGCGCGCCGAGCGTCGAGAAGACGACCCGGGGCCAGGTCTCCACGCTCTCCGCCGCGCCCCGCAGGGCGCGCAGCCGCACCGGCTCGACCCACCGCTCCGCCCATGCGTACTGCCGGGAGAGCAGCGCCAGGCCGGCGAAGGTGAGCAGCAGGCCGGGACCGGGCAGGAAGAGCGCCGCGATCCCGGCGACCAGCACCACCCAGCCCAGCGCCTCCATCAGGAGGCGCTTGGCGGCATCGCTCATGGCACGAGCCTCCCAAACCGGGACAACCTCAACCCCCGAACCGGTCCAGGTAGGCGACCACGTCGGCGTCCGCGCGCCCGTGCTCCGCCGCGATCCGGGCCCAGCGCAGCGCCATCGCGTGGAACCGGAGCGGGTTGTAGACGTCCTCCTCGCCCGCGAACAGCCCGTCGCCGGCGTACGTCATGATCGTGATGTTCGGCTCCTCCATGGCCGTGCCGTCGCCGGGGTCCGGCATCGGGTTGCGGACCTCGCAGACCAGGCGCGCGGCGTCGGCGTCGACCACCTGCCACGCCAGCGGGAACCCGGTCATCAGCCGGCCCGGGTAGGCGGTCATCGTCCGCACCGCCCAGTCGCGGATCTCCTCGCGGCCGCGGAAGGTGCCCATGCCGTGCTCGACGTAGACCGCGTCGGGCGTGAACAGGTCGGCGTACCCCTCCCACGCGCCGGCGACCCGCATCTCCTCGACCCGCTCGTGGAAAGCGGCGTAGGCCTCGGTGATCTCGTCGACGCTGAAGCGACTCACACGGGCATCCAAACAGACCCGGGTGGACCGGGGGTGCAACTATCGGAACCGAGGAGGGCGCAGCCACTACCCTCCCCGCATGGGACGTACGGCGAGCAGGCGTCGTCGTGCCCCGTTCGGCGCCCGGGTGCTCGGCAGCCGCGACCAGGGGCCGCACCAGCTCCGCGTCCGCGTCCAGCTGCTGCTCACGGCGCTGCTGCTGGTGACCAACGTCTTCGGCGCCCTGATCGTGTTCGTGGTGAACATGTGGGCGATCCCCTCGCCCGACCCGACGCGGGAGATGGTGATCGCGCTGGCGATCGCGGTGCCGACGTACGTCGTCCTCGGCGTCGTGGTCGGCGTGCTCGCCGGGACCGCCGGCGCGTTCCGGGCGCTGCGCTGGGCCACCCAGCCCGATGCGGACCCGACACCGGCCGTGCGCGCGCGGGCGCTGCGGGTGCCGCTGTGGCTGACCCTGATCCAGTTCGGCATCTGGGCCACCGGCACGGTGCTGTTCACCGTGCTGGCGTCGGTGATCCAGCCCGCCCGCGCGCTGGGCACCGGGCTGACGGTCGGGATCGGGGCGATCGTCGTCTCCGGCGTCGCCTACCTGGTCACCGAGTTCTCGCTGCGGCCCATCGCCGCCCGGGCCCTGGCCGACCGACGGGCCGGCGGCCGGCTGCGCGGGGTGGGCGTCGGGCCGCGGATGATGCTCTTCTGGATCACCGGCAGCGCGGCGCCCGTGACCGGCCTGCTGATCGCCGGCGTGCTGGCCCTGACCGGCACCGAGGCGACGCTGGAGCAGCTCGCGATCGTCACCATCGTGCTGTGCACCATCGCGCTGCTCACCGGCGCGCTGATCACCACCCTCAACACCCGGGCCGTGGTGGCGCCGATCCTGTCGGTGCGCGACGCGCTCCAGGAGGTGGAGCGGGGCGACCTCGACGTCGACGTCGCCGTGTACGACGGCACCGAGCTCGGGCAGCTCCAGAGCGGGTTCAACTCGATGGTGGCCGGCCTGCGCGAGCGGGAGCGGATCCGCGACCTGTTCGGCCGCCACGTCGGGCACGAGGTCGCCGCCGCCGCGGCCGCGGCCGACACCGGGACGATCCCGCTCGGCGGCCAGACCCTGACCGCGTCGGTGCTCTTCGTCGACCTGGTCGGATCCACCGCCTACGCGACGACCCACACGCCGGCCGAGGTGGTGGCGATGCTGAATCGCTTCTTCGGCGTGGTCGTCGACGAGGTGACCGCGCACCACGGGCTGGTCAACAAGTTCCTCGGCGACGCCGTGCTCGCGGTCTTCGGTGCCCCGGTCGAGGCGCCCGACCACGCCGCGCTGGCGCTCTCCTGCGGCCGGGTGATGGCGCGGCGGCTGGCGGCCGAGGTGCCGGAGGTCGGCGCCGGCGTCGGCATCGCGACCGGGCAGGTGGTGGCCGGCAACGTCGGCCACGAGCAGCGCTTCGAGTACACGGTGATCGGCGACGCGGTGAACTCCGCCTCCCGGCTCACCGACCTGGCCAAGGAGACCCCCGGCCGGGTGCTGGCCGCGCTGGACACCGTGGTCGCCGCCGAACTGCGCGCGGACGCCGAGGCCGGGCACTGGGTCACCGCCGGCGAGCGGCGGCTGCGCGGCAGGTCCGCCCCGACCCGGGTAGCCGTCCCAAGGGACTGACGAGCGGGCGGGCGAGGGAGCGAAGCGACTGAGACCGCGTGCCGAGTCGGCAGAAACTCACCGGAGGAGCGCAGCGGGGGAGGCCAGTTTCTGCCGACTCGGCGGGCGCGGCTCGTCAGTTTCTGCCGACTCGACGGTCAGTTTCTGCCGACTCGCGCGCGGCGCCGGCCGACGTAGACCGCCGCGCCGCCGGCGACCAGGAGCAGCAGGGCCACCCCGATCAGCCCCGGCCCGTACTGGGCGCCGGTGCCCGGGAGCGACCCGCCCGGGGGCGGGCGGGGCTTGAAGGTGCCCTCGACGTCGGGTGTCACGAAGCGGTTGACGACGAGGATGCTGGCCTCGATCGCGTCCTCCTCGGTGCCGCTCAGGTCGAACGTCACCTCGTCGCCGTCGATCCTGACCTTCTCCCCGTCGACGGTCGCCACGATCGAGGTGGCGGCCGCACCGCTGGCGTCGGTCTCGGTCAGGGTGCACTCCGAGACCGCGGCCAGCAGGTCGTAGCTGGCCCGGTAGTCGTTGCCCTGGCGCAGGATCCGGTCGGCGCCGCCCGGGATGTCGTAGGAGACCTGCTCGCCGTCGGACGTGCGGGTGCACTCCAGCGTCACCGTGAACGGCCCCTTCGCGCCCTCGGCGTCGAGGTCCCCGACCACCTTCTTCTCGACCTCCAGCTGCGTGACGTCGAAGGTGTTGGTCGCCGTCATCGAGACCTGGGTGAGCGCGTCGGGGTTGTTCGGCTCGGCCTCCGGGATGGTGACCACGCCGTCCTCCGGGTCCAGCGTGACCGCGTCCGCGCCCGCGGTCCCGGTCTCCTCGACGGTGCACTCGGTGCCGGTCGGGTAGGGGCCGAGCGTGATGCTCTCACCGGCCAGCAGCTCCACGTCGCCGTCGAACGGCGTCTGGTCCTGGTAGGTGCAGACGACGTGGAAGACGAAGGTGCCGTCGCCGTACAGCTGGGCGCCGTCGCCGTCGATCTCCTTCAGCAGCGTGAAGGAGCCCGCGTCGTAGGCGTTGGTGACCTCGATCTCGGCCGGGTCCTCGCCGGGGGTGACGGTGGCGGTGCCGTCGCCGTTGTCGACGACGTTGTCGCCGGTGAACATCAGGTCGTTGGCGGCGTCGGTGCCGGTCTCGGTGAGCGTGCACTCGGCGCCGACCGGGATCCGGTCCTCGGGGGCGGTGAACGTCTCGTCCGGGCCGATGTCGAACGTGATCTCGGTGCTGCCCTCGTCGTCGAAGACGACGTCCTGCCCGGAGGCGGTGACGCAGGAGAGGGTGAACGTGAACGGCCCGAAGTCGACGTCGGTGGCCTCGGTGTCGACGCGCTTGGTCACCGACAGGCCGGTGAACTGGTAGTCGTTGGTGATCGTCACGACCTGGGCGCCCGGGACCTCCTGGTCCTCCACCGGCACCGTGTCGTCGGTCGGCTCCGTGACGGCGACCGTGGCCGGCGTACCGGACCGGGAGGTCTCGCTGAACGTGCCGACGTCGCCCTGCTCCTCGAAGGTGCAGCTGGTGCCCTGCTCGCTGATCGGGATGCCGTCGACCCGTGCGGAGAAGCCGTTGCCGGAGGTGAGCTCCAGCACCGCGTCGGCGCCGAGGTCGAGCTCGCCGCCGAGGGGGTCGGCGACCACGCAGGTGAGGTCGACCAGGAACTCGTCGGGGGCGTACATCGACGCGGGCCCGGTGATCAGCTTGTCCACCTGGACCGAGCCGGTGCGCAGGTGCACGCCGACCTTGCCGGGCGTGGTCTTGCGGTACGGCTCCGCCGCACGGGCTGAGACGGTGTCGAGGTACTTGACGCCGAACTGGTTCCAGGCGAACTCGTCGGCCGCCGGGACCACCCGCGAGGAGCCGTCGGGGTCGGTCGCGCTCTCCAGCACGTTGAGCGTGGAGAACGTCACGTCGACTCCCTCGCCGGAGGCCAGGTAGCCGGCGGCCGTCGTGGTGAAGTCCAGGTAGATCCGCAGGCCGGTGACCTGGGCCCAGTCGGTGCCGGCGTCCGCGGCCGCCCAGACCTCGCCCGACTGCTCGCAGACCGGCTGGTTGACCAGGTCGGCCCAGGTCCCGACACAGACGTTCGGGCTGGTCGTCACCTCGATGGTCTGGGTGGTGCCGGCCGGCGCGTCGACCGCGAGCGAACCAGCGACCAGCTGCGGACGGTAGACCGACTCGCGGTCCGCCCCGAGCAGGGTCAGGTCACCCGGGATCGGCAGCTGGTCGAAGACCGTCATCTCGTCGATGGTCACCGTGCCCGAGTTGACGCTGCGCAGCACCCAGTCGTCGGTGCCGCCGACCTGGCTGTTGGCGGCGCAGGGGGAGCGGTAGTAGGACTGGCCGCCGACGTCGAGGCTCGCGTTGCACGGGTTGGCCAGGTTGCTCGGCCGGATGGCGCCGGGCAGGGAGCCGATGACGCCCTTCGCGGTGAACAGGTTCGGGCCGACCACCGTGCCGATGAAGTCGGTGGTGCCGCAGGTGGTGTTGTCGTTGGCCCAGTCGTCGGTGGTCGAGCCGCCCTCCTCGGTGTTGGTGCACCGGTCGAGCTCCTCCTCGGTCCCCGCGACGATCGTGTTGGTCGCCGTCTCGCCCTCGGCGAGGCCGGGCTGCAGCTCCAGGTAGATCCGGATCGTGAACGTCTCCCCCGGCGCCATCTGGTTCCCGTCCTCGGGCCAGGTGAAGATCACCGTGCCGTCGCCCTCGGTGACGGTGACGTCCTCCGACAGCAGCCCGTCCGGGTCTGCGGTGAACTCCGGGGGCGGGTCGCCCGTGTAGACGAGCTCGGGCGGCAGGGTGTCGACGAGCTCGGTGATCGTCAGGTAGCCCGTGCCGGTGTTCTCGATGGTCAGGTCGAAGGGCACCGAGTCGCCGGCCGAGGCCAGCCGGTCGCCCTCGTTGGTGAGCTTGTTGACGGCGAGCTCGTGCGTGCCCGGCGTCAGCTCGACGGTGGCGTCGGCGTCGTCGGGGTCGGAGTCCTTCCCGTCGGGCCGGAAGGACTGCGAGGTCTGGGTGTTGTCGATCGTCGAGGGGAACTCGACCTCGCCGCTGCCGTCGCGGTACTCGTCGCGGAGGTCGACGTCGAAGCTGATCGACCCGTTCCAGTTGGGCGCCGGGACGGTCGGCGTGAACGGCTGACCGTCGGCGCGGGAGAAGGTGACCCGGATCCCCTGGACCTCGCCGTCCGGTACGGCGGGCAGGGTGCCGGGCGCCGGGCCGGGCGTGCCGTTGACCCAGTTCGTGCCGTCATACAGGTCGATCTGGACCTGGTCGGCACCGTCGGGCAGCACCACCGTGACGTTGTCGGCGAAGTCGAATGCGTTCCAGAACTCCGCCGAGCCGGCCTGGTCCTCGATCACCACCTGCGAGGGCGAGAGCGTGCTGCGCGGGTCACTGCCCTGGTTGGCGCCGAGCGTCACCCGCACGGTGTCGTTGCCGGCGTCGTGCTGCGGCTCGGTGATCGTGGTCGGGTCGACCGTCTTGACCGCCTCGATGTTGACGTCGCCGCCGGTCAGCGGTGCGACCGCGTCGTCGACGTCGCCGTTGACCAGGCCGGGCGCGGTGACCGGGTCGTAGGACTGGGCGAAGACCCGGTTGACCTGGTTGAACGTCTCGTTGGCATCGAGCACGAAGTTCTCGCCCGTGCTGCGCAGCGTGGGTCGCAGCTGGGTCTCGATGTCGATGGTGAGGTCGGTGTCCTGGCTGATCGTGCCGCCGGTCGTCTCCGGGTCGGTGCCCTGGTAGGTGACGCTGATCCCGACCACGTCCTCGAGCTCCGCTGCGGTCATCGCGTTGACCTCGGTCGCGGTGTGCTCGGTCGTGGAGTAGGTGCCGGTCGCCTCGTCGTAGTGCAGGAGCCAGACGGTCGTCGCGTCGAGGTCGACCTCGGGGGAGCCGCTGGGGCCGATCGTGATGCTGGTGGCGTTGAACCGCTGGAACGGGTTCGGGTTCGCGTCGTCGGCGAGGTAGTCCGTGGCGCCGGAGGTGTCGAACGGGTCGGCGAGCGCCCCCTCCGGCGTGCCCTCGCTCTGGCAGTCGGCCAGCGTGGTGTCGGTGCAGGTGGCCGGGTCGGTCACCCGGACGTACGACGCCCGCGCCACCGCCGCGTTGTGCGCGACGATGCTCCACGTCGCCGTCGGGTAGTCGGCGGGGTTCGTGCCCACCGGCGGTGTGTACATCGGGAAGGCGTCCGGGTCGTCGGGCGTGACGCTCTTCTCGACCTCGACCACGGGCGGGGTGTCGGTGATCAGGATCTCGTCGTGCGCGGTGTCGGTGAACTCGTCGCCGTCCCCGTCGGTGCCGGTCACCCGCACCGTGTTGTCGACCAGCCCCTCCGAGCCCGCGACGTTGTAGATCAGGTCGCCGGTCACGAACGACCCGTCGGAGCGGCGCTGGTCGCGCAGCTCCCAGTTCAGGTGGAAGAAGCGGTCGCTGGAGCCGGACCCCACGCCGCTGCCCGGCTCCGGGGCGAACGGGTCGAAGGCGTCGCCGACCTGCTGGGCGGCCTCGCGGGCGGCGGTGTCGGCGGGCGTCTCCTCCAGGGTGATCCGGACACCGGTGGTCGACTCCTGCTCGGCCGCCGAGAGCGTGTAGCCCTTGAACCCGCGGGGGTCGCTGGCCGTCATCCAGGTGCCGCCGGGGGCCGGCACCTCCTCCCACGCGCCGGTGTCGGCGTTGTAGAGCTCGACGGTGGTGACGGTGTCGTACTGCAGCCACCACCCGTTGGAGAACGGGTCGTCGCTGCCGGCGATCGGGTCGATCGAGGTCAGGTTGAAGGCGTCGAAGACGCTGCCGGCGACGTCGCCCGGGGGGTCGTCCGCCATGTCGGTGATCGTCACCGGGTCGAGCCCCGGGCCGACGTTCCAGTCGAGCCGCGAGCCGGCCGTCTGCGACGACTGGGAGACCACGTCGTTGTCCCACGACTTGTCGACGTCGATGCCGCCCGGGCCCGGGCCGACGCCGCCGCCACCGCCGTCGGGGTCGGGGACGGTGATCTGGGCGTTGTCGTCGTCGGTGTCGGTGTCCACCAGCGGCCGGCCGCCGTCCGTCTCGCCCTCGACGTCGGTGGTGGCGGTGTTGTCGTAGGTGTAGGTCTCCCCCGGCGTGCGGTCGTCGACGCAGGGGTCGCGCAGGTCGTCGCGCGCGACGAACTCGATGTTCGGCGTGACGGTGATGTTGGCGGGGAACCCGTCGGCGTCGGTGAAGGTGAACCGGATGCCCCGCACGTCGTCGGCGGTCAGCCCCTGGGCGGAGAGCGCGGCGGCGAACTGGGCCGGCGTCATCTGGAAGATCGTCGCGGCGGCGTTCGGGCCGTAGGTCTCGATGGTCACCCAGTTGCCGCCGGCGTCCTGCACCTCGACGGTGAGCACGGTGTCGGCAGGCACCTGGGTGGGCGAGATCGAGTTGACGTCGAAGGCCGCCCAGAAGCCGTCGCACGACTCGTCCCAGGCGTCGGTGATGACGATCGTGTCGACGATGGCGCCGTCACCGGTCGCGGTCGCGTTGGACTCCAGCGAGGAGATGACGCTGTCGCCCGGGAAGACCGGGTTGGCCGGCCGGATCGTCTTGTCGAGCGTGACGTCGATGTCGGGGTTGACGATCTGCAGCGTGGCGTCGTCGCCGTCGGTGTCGGTCAGCCCGTTCTCCGCCTCCACCGTGCCGTCGACGTGGTTGTTCACCTCGATCTCGGGGGCGTCGCCGGTGACGGTGTCCGTGGTGTCGATCGTGAACGCCGCGCCGCCGGTCTCGTTCGGCTGGATGTCCCCGGTCCAGGTGATCTCGAAGCCGGTGACACCGTCGGGCGGCGCCGGCGGGGTCTCGCCCTCGACGACCGTGACCTGGTCCCCGCTGGGCTGGTAGGTGATGACCGCCTGGTCGGCGTCGGCCGGCCAGGTCAGCGGGCCCGTGAAGCCGCCGAAGGCGAGGTCGGGCGGGGTGAAGAAGTCGAGGTCGGAGAGGGTCAGCTCGGTGACCGAGGTGCTGCCGTTGGTGCCGGAGATGGTGGCGTCGCTGGACTGCCCGGCGGTGATCCGCTCCGGGGTGATGTCCTTGCTGACGTCCACCGTGGGGATCACCGGGTTGACGGTGTAGGTGGCGTCGCCCTCGTCGGTCTCGACCACGTTGCCGTCGGTGACCGAGCCGGTGACGGTGTTGTCGACGGTGTGGGACTCGGTGGACAGGGTGCTGCCGTCGTTCCGGTCGGTCTCGCGCTGCTCCAGGTCGAGGTCGACAACCATCCCCTCACCGGGCTGGAGGTCGCCGGTGCAGGTGACGCGGATGCCGCCGACGTCGGCGTTGGTGACACCGGGCGGCAGCGCGAGGTCGGTGGGCGTCGGCGTGGGCGGCCCGTTGGCCCAGTTCCAGGTGCCGTCGGGCGACTGGACGTAGGCGTCGACCTGCACGCTTTCGCAGCCCACCGGAAGCCCGACATCGCCGAAGCCGGTGAAGTCGGTGATCGTGAACGGGTTGCTCGGGTCGAGCGAGGTGGCGCCGTCGAGCGCGGTCGCCGGCTCCTGGAGCTGGATCTCGTCGACCGGGACGTTCGAGGCGTTGCGGACGAACTGGCCGATGGTGGAGGGCGACCCCGGGTTGTAGTCCTGCGGCGTAGGACCCCAGGTCTTGTCCGTGGTCACGCCGATGGTGACCTCGGAGTCGATGTTGATGGTCGCGTCGTCGCTCTTCTCGTCGGCGTTGGAGGCGTCGACGGTCGCCTCGTTGACGATGTCGGGGCTCAGCCCCGGCGGGTAGGTGTCGGGGACCCGCAGGGTGATCTGCACGGTGAAGGTGCTGCCGGCGCTGAGGCCGATCCCCTCCGGCGCGTCGGTGACCTGCTCGAGGTCGACGGTGAGCGAGGTGTCCGGGCCGACGGTGGCCGGCGGGTCCGCCGTACCCCCGGGGTCCCAGGTGACGGTGTTGGGGATGCTGCCGGGGGTGAAGGAGACGTTGACGATCGGGAACCCGACGAGGTCGGGCGGCAGGGTGTCGGTGATCTGGGTGTCGAGGCAGTCCTCCTCGAAGCAGTTGACCTGGATCGTGTAGGTGAAGTTGCCGCCCGGCACCGGGGTCGCGTTGTCGACGGTCTTCTCGATCTCCAGGGAGTCCGGCAGTGCCTGGGCCTGCGGGACGGCCACCCAGGGCAGACCCAGCACGGTCAGCACGAGCGCGAGCGTCAGCAGGGCCGCGCGTCGCGACCCTGCGAACCGAGATTGACCCCGGCGTGTGACCCAGGTCATAGCCGGGACACTATCCGTTTATTTCAGAAAGTCACGTGACCCGAAACAACGGATGTTGCTGGTGGGAAGAAGGATTCCGGCGTGCTCGTTCACTACGATCGCTGAGGTGTCGCACCAACTCCCCGCCGATCCGATCGCCCAGGCGCGGCAGAACTGGCGCGACCACGGCTGGGCCGAGGCCGCCGACGGGATGGCGGTGGTGACCTCGGTCTTCCGCGTCAACCAGATCCTGCTGGCGCGGATCGACGCCGCGCTCAAGCCGTTCGGGCTCTCGTTCGCCCGGTTCGAGATGCTCCGGCTACTCGGCTTCACCCACAGCGGACGGATGCCGATGAGCCGCGCGCGGGACCTGCTCCAGGTGCACCCGACGAGCGTCACCAACACGGTGGACCGACTCGAGGCCGACGGCCTGGTACGCCGGACGCCGAACCCCCGCGACGGCCGGTCGTTCCTGGTGGAGATCACGCCCTCCGGACGCGAGCTGGTCGCGACCGCGACCGACGCGCTCAACGAGCAGGTCTTCGCGCCGCTGGACTTCGACGCCGAGGGGATGCAGGCGGTGTCGCGCCTGCTCGCCGGGTTCCGGCAGCGGCACGGCGACTTCCGCGAGCCGCAGGCGCCGCCCGAGCCGCTCTGAGGTCGCCGGCCTCGGCCGGGCGGGCCGGGTCGTGTGCCTCAGGCTTCGCTGTGGTCACACCGGACAGGGAGTTCGTGCGCTTGTCACCCGTTGCAACGGGTGACAAGCGCAGGAATCACCGGTCGACCGGTGATCCCTGCACCCGCCGACTCAGCGGTGCGACCAGTCCGGCTTCCGCTTCTCCGAGAACGCGCTCATCCCCTCGCTCCGGTCGTCGAACGCGAAGGTCGCGTAGAACGTGCGGCGCTCGAAGCGGACGCCCTCGGCCAGCGTCGACTCCATGGCGACGGTGACGGCCTCCTTGGCGGCGTAGACCGCGGGGAGGGAGAGGCCGGCGACCTTCTCGGCCACCTCCTTGGCCACCGTCATCAACTCACCCGAAGGCACGATCCGGGCGACCAGGCCGGCACGCTCGGCCTCCTCGGCGCCCATCTGGCGGCCGGTGAGGAGCAGGTCCATCGCCTTGGCCTTGCCCACGGCGCGGGTGAGGCGCTGGGAGCCGCCGATGCCGGGGATGGTGCCGAGGGTGATCTCGGGCTGGCCGAACTTGGCGGTGTCGGCGGCGAGCAGGATGTCGCACATCATCGCCAGCTCGCAGCCGCCGCCGAGGGCGTAGCCGGAGACGGCGGCGACGACGGGCGTCCGCACAGCCGCGAAGCGGTCCCAGAGCCCGAACCAGTCGGCCAGGTACATGTCCTGGTAGTCCTGCTCGGCCATCTCCTTGATGTCCGCGCCGGCGGCGAAGGCCCGCTCGGAGCCGGTCAGCAGGATCGCCCCGATCCCCCGGTCGGCGTCGAACTCCTCGGCGGCCGCGACCACCTCGCGCATCAGCGCCGCGTTGAGCGCGTTGAGCGCCTTCGGGCGGTTGAGGGTGATCAGGCCGACCCTGCCCTCCCGGGTGACGATGATGTTCTCGTAGTCGCTCACGCGTTCTCCCCACGGATCTGCTGGATGATGGCCGAGAAGTCGAGACCGGAGCCGCCGGCCTCGCCGAAGGCACGGTACAGATCGGCGACCAGCGTGCCGACCGGGGCGTCCGTGGCGGTCTTCTCGACGGCGGCCATCGCCAGCCCGAGGTCCTTGTTCATCAGCGCGGTCGCGAAGCCCGGCTGGTAGTCGCGGTTCGCGGGGCTCGTCGGCACCGGCCCGGGGACCGGGCAGTTGGTGTTGAGCGCCCAGCAGCTGCCCGAGGAGGTGGAGACGACGTCGAAGAACGCCTGGTGGCTCAGGCCGAGCCGCTCGCCGACGACCAGCGCCTCGCTGACGCCCGCCATCGAGACGGCGAGGATCAGGTTGTTGCAGAGCTTGGCGACCTGGCCGGCGGTCACCGCGCCGCAGTGCACGACGCGGCCGGCCATCGGGTCCAGCACCGGGCGCGCCGCCTCCAGGTCGGCCTCGGAGGCGCCGACCATGAACGTCAGCGTCCCCGCCTCGGCGCCGACGACGCCGCCGGAGACCGGTGCGTCGACGAACCGGTGGCCCGCCGCGGTCGCGCGGGCCGCGGCCTCCTGCGCGTCGTCGACGGCGATGGTCGAGGAGTCGATGAAGAGGGTGCCCGGCGTCGCCGCCGCCAGCGCGTCGTCGTACGCCGCCAGCACGATGGTGCCGTTGGGCAGCGAGGAGACCACGGCGTCGACGCCGGTGGCCGCGGCGGCAGCGGAGTCGACGACCTCCACGCCGTTCGCGCGGGCGGCCTCCTGGGACTCCGGCACCGGGTCGTAGCCGAGGACGGTGTGGCCGGCCTTCACGAGGTTGGCCGCCATCGGGCCGCCCATGTGGCCGAGGCCGAGGAATCCGATCTTCATCAGTGCTGCTCCTTGCTGGTCGTCGTTGACGTGCGGGAGAGGCCGAGCGGCTCCGGCTCACCGGGGCCGAGCGGCGCGAAGAACGCGTCGACCTCGGCGGCGGTGACGTCACCGGTCGAGGCGGGGCGCCACTGGGGGTCGCGGTCCTTGTCGACCACCTGGGCGCGGATGCCCTCGACGAAGTCGTGGTGGCCGTGGCAGCGCAGCGCGAGGCGGTACTCGACCTCGAGGGCGTCCGCCAGGTCGCCGTACGACGCCGCCTCGCGCAGCGCGCGGAGGGTGACCGCCAGCGAGGTCGGCGACTTCCCGGCGACCTTCTCTCCCGCCTTCCGCGCCGCCGGGTCGGCGGAGGCGCGCAGGCGGTCGAGGATCGCGGCGACGTCGTCGCCGGCGTACGCGTCGTCGATCCAGGTCCGCGCCGCGAGCAGGTCGGAGGAGGGCGGCTCCCCCTCGGCGAGTTCGCCGATCGCGTGCTCGGCGTCCTTGGTGGCCAGCAGCTCGACCAGCGCGGGGATCTGCGCGCTCTCCATGTAGTAGTCGGCCATCCCGATCGCGATGGCGTCGCCGGCCCGGACCGAGCCGGCGGTGAGCGCCAGGTGGGTGCCGGTCTCGCCGGGCGCCCGGGAGAGCAGCCAGGTGCCGCCGACGTCGGGCACGAAGCCGATGCCGGTCTCGGGCATGCCGATCGAGGAGCGCTCGGTGACGATCCGGAAGCTCCCGTGCGCCGAGAGCCCGATCCCGCCGCCGAGGACGATGCCGTCCATCACGGCGACGAAGGGCTTCGGATAGTGCTTGATGGCGTTGTTGAGCCGGTACTCGGCGGCCCAGAACTCGGCGGCCTCGCTCCCCCCGGCCTTGGCGTCGCGCCACAGCGCGACGATGTCGCCGCCGGCGCAGAGGCCGCGCTCGCCAGCGCCGGTGAGCACCACGACGCGCACCTCGTCGTCGCTCGCCCACTCCTCCAGCGCCGCGGAGATGAGGTCGACCATCTCCAGCGTGAGGGCGTTGATCGCCCGCGGCCGGTTGAGCTCCAGGTAGCCGGCGTGGCCGGCCCGTCGTACGAGAACCGGGGCGTCGGGCGCGTCGGCGCCCTCCGCAGCAGCCTCGGTCATGCCACCTCCTTGACCAGTGCGCGACCCACCACGAGCCGCATGATCTCGTTCGTGCCCTCGAGGATCTGGTGGACGCGCAGGTCGCGGACCACCTTCTCCATGCCGTACTCGCGAAGGTAGCCGTAGCCGCCGTGCAGCTGCAGCGCGTCGTTGGCGACGTCGAAGCAGGAGTCGGTGACGAACCGCTTGGCCATCGCGCAGAGCTTGGTCGCCTCCGGGGCGCCGGCGTCCAGCGCCGCGGCCGCGTTGTGCAGCAGGTAGCGGGCGGCGTGCAGGTTGGTGTCCATGTCGGCCAGCCGGAACTGCAGCGTCGGCTGCTCGATCAGCGGCGAGCCGAACGCGGTGCGGGTGCGCAGGTGGGAGAGCACCGTGGCGAGCGCGAACTGGGCGCCGCCCAGCGAGCAGGCGGCGATGTTGATCCGGCCGCCGTCCAGGCCGCCCATCGCGATGGAGAAGCCGCGGCCCTCCTCCCCGAGCCGCTGGTCGTCGGGAACGAAGACGCCCTCGAGGATCACCTGCCGGGTCGGCTGGGCGTTCCAGCCCATCTTGTCCTCGTTGGCGCCGAAGGAGAGCCCCTCGGAGTCGCGGGGGACGATGAACGAGCTGACGCCGCGGGCACCGTCGTCCGACGTACGGGCCATCACCAGGTAGACGTCGGTGCTGCCGGCGCCGGAGATGAACTGCTTGACGCCGTCGAGCACGTAGCCGCCCTCGACCTTGCGGGCGCTGGTCCGCAGCGCGGCCGCGTCGGAGCCGGCGTCGGGCTCGGTCAGGCAGTAGCTGGCCAGCGCCTCCATCGACGCCAGCGCCGGCACCCACCGCTCCCGCTGCTCCGGGCTGCCGTAGCGGTCGATCATCGACGTGACCATGTTGTGGATCGAGATGTAGGCCGCGATCGACGGGTCGCCCTTGGCCAGCTCCTCGAAGATCCGTACGCCGTCCAGCCGGGTCAGCCCCGAGCCGCCGACGTCCTCGGCGACCCAGATGCCGCCCAGGCCGAGCTCGCCGGCCCGGCGCAGCACGTCCACCGGGAAGTGCTTCTCCCGGTCCCAGGCGATCGCGTTCGGGGCGAGCTCGCTCTCGGCGAACTTGCGCACCGCGAGCACGACCGCCCGGGTCTCCTCGCTCTCCTGCATCAGCGTCACCGGCGTGCTCAGTCCATCGTCGGGATGACGAAGCTCGAGCCCGCGGACTCGCCCGCCTCGCCGGCCGGCCAGGTCTGGGTGACCGTCTTGGTCTTGGTGTAGAAGCGGAACGAGTCCGGGCCGTGCTGGTTGAGGTCGCCGAAGCCGGAGCGCTTCCAGCCGCCGAAGGTGTGGTAGGCGATCGGCACCGGGATCGGCACGTTGACGCCGACCATGCCGGTGTTGACCCGGGCGGCGAAGTCGCGGGCGGTGGCGCCGCTGCGGGTGAAGATGGCGACGCCGTTGCCGTACTCGTGCTCGTTCGCGAGCCGCAGCGCCTCCTCGTACTCGTCGACCCGGGCGATGGAGAGCACCGGGCCGAAGATCTCCTCCTGGTAGATCCGCATGTCCGTGGTGACCCGGTCGAAGAGGGTCGGGCCGACGAACCAGCCGTCCTCGTACCCCTCGACGACGAGGTCGCGGCCGTCGACGACCAGGTCGGCGCCCTCCTTCTCGCCCACCTCGATGTAGTCGAGCACCCGCTCCTTGGCGGACGCGGCGACCAGCGGGCCGTAGTCGGAGTCGGCGTCGTGGCAGTGGCCGACGCGAAGCTTGTCGATCCGGGTGCGGAGCTTCTCGACCAGCGCGTTGGCGGTCTCCTCGCCGACCGGTACGGCGACGGAGATGGCCATGCAGCGCTCGCCGGCGGAGCCGAACCCGGCGCCGACCAGGTCGTCGGCGGCCTTGTCGAGGTCGGCGTCGGGCATCACGATCATGTGGTTCTTGGCGCCGCCGAAGCACTGGGCGCGCTTCCCGTTCGCGGTCGCGGTGGAGTAGATGTACTCCGCGATCGGGGTGGAGCCGACGAAGCCGACGGCCTTGATCTCCTCGTGGTGCAGCAGCGCGTCGACGGCCTCCTTGTCGCCGTTGACGACGTTGAGCACGCCGGCCGGCAGGCCCGCCTCGACGAAGAGCTCGGCCAGGCGCATCGGGACCGAGGGGTCGCGCTCGGAGGGCTTGAGGATCATCGCGTTGCCCGCGGCCAGCGCCGGGCCGGCCTTCCAGAGCGGGATCATCGCGGGGAAGTTGAACGGGGTGATGCCGGCGACGACGCCGAGCGGCTGGCGCATCGAGTAGACGTCGATGCCCGTGCCGGCGGCGGTGCTGTACTCGCCCTTGAGCAGGTGCGGGGCGCCGGTGGCGAACTCGATCACCTCGAGGCCGCGCTGGATGTCGCCCTTGGCGTCCGGGACGGTCTTGCCGTGCTCCGCGCTCAGCAGGCGGGCGAGGTCCTCCATCTCGTCGTTGACGAGGGCGATGAACTTCGCCAGCACCCGCGCGCGGCGCTGCGGGTTCGTGGCGGCCCACTCGACCTGCGCGGCGGCCGCGACCTCGATCGCGTGCGCGACCTCGTCGGTGCTGGCCAGGTCGACCTGCGCCTGGACGGTGCCGGTGTTCGGGTCGAAGACGTCGGCCGTCCGACCCGAGGTGCCGGCGACCCGCTCGCCGCCGATGAAGTGACCGATCCGGTTGACCATGAGGGAACCCTTCGTTTGACGCCCGAATAACTAGTTGGAAGTCCAACTAAGTGCGCGGCCACTATAGGCACGGTGACCCGGGCCACAAAAGCGGCGTTCCAGCGCCCGGATGGAGATCCCCACAGAACCGCTCACCGGGAGGGCCGCCGCGAGGCGCCCGACCGGCCGGTTCAATCGACGCCATGAGCACGGACGCGACTGCCCTGGAACGACTGGAACGGCTCGAGGCACGGCTCGCGCGACTCGAGGACGAGCAGGCGATCGGCCGGCTCGTCGCCTCCTACGGGCCCCTGGTCGACGCGGGCCTGCCCGACGAGGTGGCCGACCTGTGGACCGCCGACGGCGTGTACGACGTCGACGAGCTCTACATGGGGTCCGCCGACGAGGTGCGGGCGATGGTCGCCGGCGAGGCGCACCAGGGCCTGATCGGCCGCGGCGCCGCCCACTTCCTCGGCCCCGCCCACGTCACCGTCGAGGGCGACACCGCCCGCGCCGTCTGCCACTCGCTCCTGGTGGTCCACCACCGGGAGCGGTACGTGGTGGCCCGCGCCGGGGTCAACCACTTCCACCTCGTCCGTACGCCGGAGGGCTGGCGGATCGAGCACCGGACCACCCGGGCGCTGGACGGGCGCGAGGAGTCGCGGGCGCTGCTCGGCAGAGGGGTCACCGGCGCGTGAGCGTCGCCGGGCCCCTTGGTTTCGAGGCTCGGCCGCGGGCGGCCTCACACCTCAACCAGCGGGGGCTGCCGGTGGTTGAGGTGCGAGCGAAGCGAGCCCGCCGGTGGTTGAGGTGCGAGCGAAGCGAGCCCGCCGGTGGTTGAGGTGCGAGCGAAGCGAGCCCGCCGGTGGTTGAGGTGCGAGCGAAGCGAGCCCGCCGGTGGTTGAGGT
>NZ_JBEGDJ010000026.1:0-58924 GCF_040191335.1 Nocardioides sp. YIM 152588
GAGGTCCTTGCCGTCGGCGGCCTCGGTCCAGATGCGGGAGGCGTCGCCGCCGTGGCGCGCAGCCAGGCGCAGCGTCACCCACTCCGGCTCGGTCAGCCCCGATCCGGCCAGCTCGTGGCGCAGCAGGGCGCTCAGCGTCTTCTCGGTCGCTCCGATCAGCTGCGGTCCGAATGCGGTCATCGTGATCCTCTCCTATCATTGGGACTACCAACGATAGGTCGATCCATTGGGAATCCCAACGAGTTTCGGAGGCGCCCCGTGCCGCTGCGACTGGCCGACGCACCCTCCTGGCTGCTGAGCCGCGCCCACCTGCGCGCGCAGCGCCTCCTGTCCGACGGCTTCGCCGAGCACGACCTGCGGCCCGCGCACTACCGGGCGCTGGCGGCGCTCGCCGAGGGCGGACTCAGCCAGGCCGAGCTCGGGCGCCGCCTCATGCTCGACCGCAAGGACGTCACGCTGGCGGTCGACCACCTCGCGGAGCGGGGGCTGGTCGACCGCAGCGCCGACCCGGCGGACCGGCGGCGCAACGTCGTCACCCTCACCGACGCCGGGCGGGCGCTCCTCCCCCGGCTCGAGCACACCCTGGAGTCCGTGCAGCGCGAGGTGCTGGCGCCGCTGACGGAGGAGGAGGCGCGCACGCTGACCCATCTCCTGCGCCGCCTGGCGCCGGCCGACGAGGCCGCCGGGGTCACCGGGCCGCGGCCGCGAGGCCGGTCTCGATCCTGATCCTCGGCCCCGTCGACTCGCGGAGCGCGGCGAACTCCGCCCCGGAACCGGCCCGTCCGCCGGGGTCGGTCGGTGGCTCGGTGAGGTGCAGCGCACCGGGGTGGACGTGGAACTCGACCGAGGCCAGCGACGCTCCGCGGCCCGGGGGCACCTCGAACAGGCCCAGCATCAGGTCCGGCGAGAGCACCTCCACGCGGACCACGTCGGCCGGCGCCCCGTCCGTGCCGAGGGCGTCGACCAGGAGCCCCGGCCACTCGGAGACGATCGAGGAGCGCAGCAGGAAGCCCGCGCGTGCGGGCGGCGACAGGACGTCGGCCAGCCGCTCGTTCCGGTGGCGCTCGTCCGCCGCCGCGTCCCGGGCCAGGACCCGCCCGATGCTGAGCGCACCGTCGAGCAGGCCGTCGACCCACTGCCGGTCGAGGTGGAAGAAGCGCACCGCCTCCACCGGCAGCATCCGCTCGTCCGGGACCAGGTGGTTGAACGGCAGGTCCTCCAGGCGCGCGAGCGCGGCGAGCCAGTCGGCGACCGGCGCGGGCAGCGCCGGCTCAACGTCGGGCCACCGCGGGTGGGGGTCGAGCGCCGGGTGGAACGACGCACCCTCCGTGTCGCGCGCGAGCCGGCGCTCCTCCTCGCCGCGCTCCGCCCGCCGGTGCGCCTGGCGCCACTCGTGCAGCGCCACCGCCACGCGCTCGTTGCGCAGCGTGAGCAGCCGTCCGAGCTCCCAGGCCGAGGCGTAGGAGACGTCGAGGAGCCCGGTGCGGGGGTCGATCCGGAGCAGGTGGTCGCTGTGCCGCGCCGGCAGCCGGGGGTCCGGAGCGTCGACACCGTCGACCGCCGAGGGCATCAGCGGCCCCCGGTACCAGGAGTACGTGCTGCCGCCGTCCCGCAACAGGTGCGCCAGGGCGACGTGGCCGTGGGCGACGGGCTCGGTCCCGGGCGCCGGCTCGGCGGGCGCGGGCATCCGGAGCCCGCCACGGTCCAGGTCGCCTATCCGCTGCTCGAGGGAGAGGCCCTCGGTGCCGAACCCCCACGTGGCCAGCGACACCAGCTCGACGACGTCGTCCCCGCTCCCGAGGCCGCCCCCGGCGTCGTACAGCCCCTCGACCGAGACCAGGTGGGCGACCCAGTCGCCGGGCTCCAGCGGGCGCTCGCCGACGACGAAGGCGTGCTCCTCGGCGACGGACCCGCCACCACGGACGTGGCACCGCTCGCGCAGCACCTCCGTCGTCGCGGGGAGGAGGGAGCGCCGGACGCGGACCAGTAGGGTCGGCTGGTCGAGCGCCCCGTCCCCCGCCGGCTGCGGATGGGCCACGGCGTCGGTCCCGGGCGGGAGCGGCGTACCCGCCCCCGAGGGGGCACCGTGGTCGGCGACCGTCACCCTGCCCGCGTCGAGGACGAGCAGCGCGAGCCACGGGACGGCCGGATCGGCGTCCGGCACGGCGGACCGCTCCCACGGCAGAGTCGCCCTCCCGACCTCCACGTGGGCGTAGCAGCGGGTGTGGTGCCCCTCGGCGTGCGGCGCCGGGAAGCGAGCCACCACGTCCTCGGGGGCGAGCCGGAAGCGGGGCCCGCGCACCTCGAACGTGGTCGTCGACGCGGGGCCGACCTCGGTGTCGGCCGCCAGCCCGTGCGGTCCGCTCACGGTCTGCCGGACGACCAGGGAGTACCGGCCGGCCTGCAGCACCGGCACCCGGGCGTCGTGGAACGTCAGGGTGGTCGTCGCGGGGTCCACGGTCATCGCACGGTCCCCCTCGGTCGCAGCCCGGCGTCCGGCAGCGTGCCGACCCGGACGAAGGTCGGATCGAGGCCGAGCGCGGCGAGCGCCCGGTTGCGGGCCGGCGCGCGCGACGCCGCCCGGCCGAGCTCGTCGTCGGTGACGGCCACGAGGTCGGCGGGGGCGGCGGTCTCCGGCGCGCTCGGCAGGGCGACCCCGGCGGACGCCGCGCCACGGCCGCCGGGCACGCCCGCGTCGACGACCGGGGGCTTGGCGACGATCCGCAGACCCACGACGGCGTCGCCGACCAGTCGGCCCGACGGGTCGAGGCGGGGCCGCCCGCCCGTCGGCTCACCCCACAGGGCGGCCGGCACGCTCTTCGTGACCGGCTCCAGGTCGAACATCGTCGGCAGGTCGACCTCCGAGCCGACGGGTTCACCGGTGGCGGCGTCGAGGACCACCTCCCCCGAGGTCGGGTCGACCTCCAGCAGCATCAGGCTGACCCGGTGCGTCGAGGTGAGGTCGCCGACGGCCAGGCCGCAGGGCCCCACCCCGAGCGCCGGGTAGCTCACCTCGACGCCGGGCACGTCGCCCAGCTCCGTGCCGTTGACCGTGATCGCCGAGCACGGCACGGCGGTGCGGGTGGCGAGGCGCAGCTGGGACGGGCTCAGCACCCCGAGGTCGAGGGCGCCGCCGCCGGCGCTCACCAGCCCGCGTTCGACGGTCACGCCGTGCCGGTCGTGCGCCGGCAGGAACGAGTCCGTGAACTGCTGCCAGCCGAGGTCGCCCGGCGGCGTGGTCGCGGGGCCGAACCGGACCGAGACCTTGGCCACCGACAGGTCGAGCTCGGCATGACCGGAGAACTCCGGCCCGTGGATCGCCACCGCGGCGGCCAGGTCCACCGT
Organism: Nocardioides sp. YIM 152588; assembly: GCF_040191335.1. Classification (NCBI taxonomy): domain Bacteria; kingdom Bacillati; phylum Actinomycetota; class Actinomycetes; order Propionibacteriales; family Nocardioidaceae; genus Nocardioides; species Nocardioides sp. YIM 152588. The sequence goes on from NZ_JBEGDJ010000026.1 coordinate 3,346, forward strand.
GATCGTGTGGGTGCCCAGGAAGTGGAACGTGTAGCTGCCGCCGACGTGGACGCTGGCGGACGCCTCGTAGTGGAACGGCCGCCACGCGAGCAGCAGGTCGAGCGTGAGCTGGAACCAGGCGGCGAGACGGCCGTTGTGGTACGTCGCCTCCAGGTGCCCGCCGGCCATCGCGGCGTGGGGGGTCAGCGCGTAGTAGCCGGAGCCCTTGATCGTGACGTGCGGATCCACCCGCCAGTTGAAGCCCACCCGCGGTACGACGGGGTAGCCGGTCGGCGGCGAGAAGGCGGGGTGGTAGCCCCCGACGCTGACGACGAAGTCCCCGGCACGCTCCCCGGCGAACCACGTGCTGAAGGCGAACCCACCGGTGAGCCGGCAGGCGCTGGCGAGCACGTAGGAGGTCGGGGTCAGCCGCCCCTCGATGCCGAGCACCTCGCCCGGCACGAACCGCCCGCGCAGCGCGATCTCGATGTCGGCCAGCGGCGGGCTCGTCACGCCGTCCACGGGCGCGGGCGCGACGAGGTGCGACACCCCGAGCAGGTCGATCTCGGTGCGCCGACCGAACTGGACCGCCAGCAGGACGTAGGAGTCGATCTGCTGGAACGAGGTGAACGACAGCCCCACGGAGAGGAACGACTCCCCCGGCGTGACGGGGATGGCGCCGGCCAGGTGCGCGATCTCGGCGTCGAGGTCGACCGGCGCGCCGGCGCCCTGGAGCGCCTGCTCCACGAGCGGGAACTCCAGCACGCCCTCGACCGGCGGCATCCGGAGCGACCGGTTGTACCCGAACGCGGCGGACAGACCGGTCACGTACAGGAACGCCGGCCCGCCGATGGGCGCGTCGAGGACGGCCGACACGAACAGCGACGGCTGTCCGGCGACCTTCGCGTAGGCGCCGAGCGCCGACAGCGTCAGCTGCGGCGTGGTGATGGTGGCCGCGCCGGCGTAGTCGTCGGGGGCCCGCCGGAGCAGCGCGCCGCCGATCGCGATGTCGCCGTTGGCGTAGTCGATCCCGATCCCGCGGAACCGGAACGTGGGGTCGAACCGGTCGACCGGGGTCGTCACGGAGAGACCGTCGAGGCCGAGCCTGAGCCCGGCCACGTCGACGGCCGCGTCGAGGGCCAGGGTGAGGTCGCCGCCGTCGAGCGCGGCGCCGATGCGGGCGAAGTGGACCGGCCCGAAGTGCCGTTGCACCTTGATCCAGTGCACCGAGTCGGTCGGCACCGGGACGGCCGAGGGCGGCGGTGGCGGCCCGGTCGCCTCCGACGGCGCGACGACCGCACCGGAGTCGTCGAGCGGCAGGGCCAGGTCGACCTGCTCCCGCCCGACGCGCATCGAGGCGAGCAGCGAGACCCCGCGGTGCAGCGCGACCGAGGTGGCGTCGGCGCCCGCGGGCAGCTGGCGGATCTCGGGCGGCAGCACGGCGTTCACCCGGGCCACCGCGTCACCGTCGAGGTCCGCCGACGCCCCGATCGCCCGCAGGTCGAGGCCGATCGAGCCGGCGACCGGGAGCGCCTTCCCGATCATGGGCAGGTGCGACAGGTCCAGGCGCCCGCGCAGGTCCGCCCCGACGACCTCCCACCCGGTCCCGTGGGCGAAGAACGCGTCCGCGACCGCGACGTCGAGGCGCACGCGGCCGTCGTCCGCCGCCGGCGCGACGGCGGCGAGGATCTCCGCGAGGTCGATCGGCTGCCGGTCGGTGTCGACGTAGGTGCCGGCGACGATGGGTTCGTCGGCGCCTCGTTCGAGCACGAGGGAGAAGTCGTGGGCGCCGATCTCGACGCTCCCGGCGATCGCCGTGTTGGCCTTCTCGCCGTGGTGGTCGACCTGCACCGACAGGCGCAGCCCGAGCCGTTCGAGGAGGCCTCCGGTGGCGTTGGCCGGGGCGTCGAGCTCGAGCCCGAGAGCATCCAACCGGGGCGGCTCGAGCACGTAGTCCAGCGACAGGTCGGTCAGGGTGAAGGTCCGGTCGGCCAGGGCCTGCGGCACCTCGTCGCGCCAGTCCGGGCCACCGGCGACCGCGGCGACGCTGTCGGCCACGTCCCCGATCGTGCCGAGCTCGACCTGGGTAGCGCCGACCGAGACCGCCCATGGGTCGGACTCGGCGAGCCGGTGCACGGCGAGGCGGACGGCGCCCGGACCGAGGTCCAGGGTGCCGACGATGGAGCCGGTCACGACCGGCTTCGCGAGGGGGTGGTCGACCGTCAGATCGACCTCCACGGCGTCGAGGACCACGCGGGGCTCCACGGCGCCGCCGACCAGCGGCAGCGGGCTCGCCAGGCGCAGCGTCGCCGCGGTCCGCGTCAGGCCCAGCGGCGTCGGCGTCACCACGAGCCCGAGGTGCGGGACGCGGATCGCCCCGGCCAGCGCCGCGAGCGGGCCGGGCAGCGGTGCGCGCAGGAGTCCGGCGAGCGCGGCGGACCCGTGCCGGGCGTCGCCGGAGACGAGGTCGAGGTGCCAGTCGTCGCTGGTCGGCGGGAGCGGCAGGTGCACGGTGGCCGCCCCGTCGGCGAGCGCCACCTCGCCCGCGACCCCGCCGTAGGACGAGACCGCCCAGCGGCCGTCGTGCCGCGACGCGTCGAGCGTCAGCCAGCAGCTGACCTCGGTGAGCTCCAGCGCGCCGGGGACCACCTCCCAGTCCTCCACCTGCGCCGCCACGTCGGCCCGGAGCGCGGGGGACGCGCCGAACGGGTCGGCCACGGCGAGGTCGACCCGCAGGCGGCCCGCCGCGGGGACGGGGACGCCTCCCCCACCGGGCGCCCACCGGCGGTCGACGTCGAACGAGGCACCGGCGCTGCGGACCAGGCCCGAGGTCGCGCGGTCGAGCTCGAGCCGGACCGACCGCACCTCCAGCGCGGCCAGCGAGGTCAGCGGCTCGTGCAGGTGCGCCTGCACCTCGCCCATCCCCGGGCCGAGCAGTACGCCGAGGGCCGAGAGCCCGGAGACGGGCGGCCCGTCCACGGTGCCGGCGAGCCGGACGCGGGCCGGGTCGCCCGTGACCTCGCCGACCACCTCCACGGTCCGGGTGGCGGTCAGCGGGACGCCGAGCGTGAGGCCGGCGTACAGCTCGGAGCGGTCGGCGGCGCCGGGCACCTCCCGGGTGCGGAGGGCGACGACGAGCGTCACCTCTCCCAGGCCCGGCCACGTGATCACCACCGGCGCGCTCGCGCAGTCGACGCCGATGGGCGACCCGTCCGGGTGGGTGACCGCGCCCGCGATGGCGATCCGCGTGGACGCGAGGGCACCGGCCGGCAGCGGCAGGAGGGACGCGAGGTCCACCGTCGCCCGGACGTCGCTCACCTCGGGGTCGGCGGCGCGCGCCTCGACGGCGAGGTCCCCCACGTCCATCGCCGCCACCAGGTCGGCCGCGTCCTGCAGGGGCGGCGTGACCCAGCACGACGCCAGGGAGGGGAAGGCGTCGAGCAGGGGCGAGCTCGGGGTGGTGGTCGGCATCAGGATCCCTTGCTCCCGCGCGAGAGGACCATCGTGGAGTGGTTGACCAGCACCCGGTCGTGCTGGCGGGGCTCGACCGCCTGGACCGGCGTGCCGTCGTCCCCCACCGGCGCCTCGGTCGGCGGCTGGCCCGTCGGCACCAGGGTCGCCGTCCACTGCGCGTGCCAGGTCTGGGGGTAGGTCGGGTGGGCCGGGGTGATTCGACGGTCCGGGATCCCGTACATCTGGAAGAAGGACAGGCTGTTGTCGTCGCCGCCCTGGCCCTCGTGGCTGCGGCCGTAGGCCTGGATCGTCATGGCGTCCGCACCGTCCCGAGCGACCACGAGGGCCACGTGGTCCCCCCAGGTGGCGCGGCACTCGTAGGGCTGCCGGAACCGGAACTTGGGAAGCTGGCGGACCACACCGGGCCCCGACAGGTCGAAGAGGACGTCCGCATTGGCAGGATTCGATGCGCCCGGCGCGCCGTAGCCGTAGACCGAGCCCGAGTAGTACTCCTCGCCGACCGCCGGGTCCGCGTAGTGGTCGAACTTCGCCTTCCACAGCAGCCGCTCGGTGCGCAGCCGACCTCCCGCGTGCAGCCGGGCCAGCCGCGTGTACTCCGCGCGGTCCCAGGTGGCGTCCAGGGGGCGCAGCCCGTGCCGGGCGGCCAGGACCGACAGCACGCCGCCGGAGGCCTGGTGCACCAGCCCGCAGCGGTGGACCAGCGCCCGGCAGTCGGCCGGGACGCTGAGCATGAGCCCGGCGGAGGTGCTCTGGTCGGTGGCCCCCGGCTCGGGCAGCAGCGCCCCGGCCACCCTGCTGTACGTCGTCCCGGTCGCCGTGCTGAGGACCGGGACCGGGTCGATGTAGACCAACCGGACGAGCAGGTTGCGCTTGCGCAGCGCCGCGTTGGCGCGGTCGAAGGCCTTCCGCGTGGCGTAGAAGACCTTCGGCTGCCGCGTCAGCAGGTCGCAGTCCTCGATCAGCAGGCCGCCGGAGTCCGACAGCCGGAACCGGGCGGTCGTGGGGTCGGCACCCGGCGGCAGGGGGCCGCCGGGCGGCACGGCCCACGTGAACCTGCCGTAGTGCGCGACCTGAGCCAGCGGGGCGGCGCGTGCCTGGTCCGTCACCTGGAGGCCGAGCTGGGCGAGGGTCCCGACCCGGTAGCCGCGCGGCACCGCCGGCACGGGGAGCCGGGCTTCCGCCGGGCCCGCGCCGATGGGGCCGGGCGCCCGCTCGGCCCGGATCGCCTGCGCCTCGAACTCGCCCGGCCGTGCCTCGGCGCCGCCGGACCGGTGCTGGAGGACGTGGGTGAGCTCGTGGGCCAGCACCCGCTCAGCCTCGAGCGACCACCCCTCGACGGCGCCCGGCGCGAACCGGATCTGCTCGCCCTGGGCGACGGCGATCGTCCCGTGGTCGAGGGGCAGGCGGCTCTCGGCGATGTGTACCGCGGAGAGGTCGGCGCCGAGCAGGCGCTCCATCTTGTCCCGCTGGATGCTCGGCAGGGGCTCGCGGCGCTCCTGGCCGACGATGCTCCGACGTGGGCTCGGATGCGTGCTCGGCTGTGTGCTCGGCTGGGTCACGACGGCCTCCTCATCGCGGGTCGATCGTCCAGATCCGGGTGAACGTCACGCCCTCGCGCGTGACGACCTCGTAGCCGCCCAGCCGGTAGGCGTCGAGGGTCCGCCCCGAGGCCTGCTGGGTGATCGTGACCGGAGCCCCCTTGCGCAGCATCGACCGGGACAGGTCGTCCAGGCGCCGCGCCACGTCCGCGAGGGCCCGCTCGAGCGCCAGGTCCTGGCCGTCGCTGCGCTGGGCCAGGCGCTCGGCGGCCTCCCGGAGTGCCGCCAGCTCGCGAGCGAGGGCCTCGATGTCGCGGGCGGCCTCCGCGATCCGCGACTCGGTGTGGTCGAAGGCCCGCCGCAGCTCAGCGTCGAGGTGCGCCAGGGCCTCCCGGTGACCGTCGACGACCGACGCCAGCGCGGCCGCCCGCTCGGGCAGCCCGGCGCGGACGGCGGCGACGTCGTCGGCGCCCCAGACCCACGGCCTCTTCTCGATGCGCACCGTGCACCGGCCGTCCTGGAAGCCCGGCACGTTCTCGTGCTCCACGTGCAGCTCGCCGGTCCCCTCGGCCATCGTCGTGCGGAGTCCGTCCAGCTCCAGCAGGATCTCGCCGCCGGGCGCGAGCGTCACGTCCTCGTCGAGCGGGCGGAGGGTCCAGATCGTCGCGGGACCGAGCTCGTCCTTGTCGCAGAACAGGTCGGCTCGCCCCGTGGAGATCTCGGTGGCCGCGACCTCGTCGTGGGTCGCGACGGCCCACGTGAGCGGCGTCGCCCGATCGGGCGCCTCGTCGAACCGGAGCAGGAACCGGCTCACCGGGGCCGCGCCCGCAGGCCCGCGGAGCAGGACCGGCTCGGTCGGCGACGTGTTGGAGAGCACCAGGACCAGCCGGTTCGGCCGGCCGTCGTTGGTGATCGTGCCGGGGCCGACGAAGGCGACGCGCAGCGGTGGCTCGGACAGACCCCGGCGGTCGACGACCTCCAGCCGCTCGAGGCGCGAGCCGACCAGCGGGGTCCGGTCGTCGGCGTACCGCAGCGAGCCGTAGCGCAGCAACACGCGGGTGCTGCGCGCACCGCCCCCGGGGTCGGCGTCGACGTGGGCGAGCGTGATCACGTGGCGCTCCCCCGGCCTCAGGGTGAGCCCCGTGGGGAGCAGTGCGTACAGCGACTGCGTCCCGTCGTCGCCGATCCGGTGGGCGATCCGCCAGCCGGCGCTGAGCACCGCGATCGAGCTCAGCGCATCCGCGCTGAGCGTGAACGGCCGGAAGCGGAGCTCCAGGTGGTGGTGGTCCGGGCCCGGCGCCCCGTCGTGGCTCGCGGGGAACTCGATCGGCACGACGTTGTCGTTGCGCACGGCGACGTGGCACACCCGGCCGAGCGCGCCCTCCTCGACGATCGAGAGCGTGCTCCCGCCGCCGTCGTCGAAGATCCGGAGCGAGATCGGGTAGTTGAGGTCGAACGCGGCACCCGCCGCGACCCGGTCCGCGTGCAGGTCGGCGGCCACCTCCTCGCGGGAGAGCGCGCGGTCGTAGAGGCGGAGCCCGGCCAGCCGTCCGGCGTAGTGCGACGGTGTCCCGCGTGCCCCGATCCGGAGCGGAGGCTCGTCGAGGTAGGTGATCCGCGCGCTGGGCGTCCGGCCGTCGCCCTCGACCGGCACCGGCACGCCGTCGACGAGCAGGGTCACCTCCCGCACGTCGCCGTCCCAGGTGACGGCGACGTGGTGCCACGACCGGCTGGTCAGCCGCGCGGTGGCGACCGCGACGTTGTCGCCGTCGACGTACGCGCGCAGGTGTCCGCGCTCGAGGTGCAACCCGTAGCGCGGGGGGCGCCGGCCGACCGGCTCGGTCGGCAGCTCCACGATCGCGTCGACCTCGCTGACGCCCACCGGGTGCACCCACGCCTCGATCGTGAGCGCCTGCACCGGCCGCAGGTCCGCGGCGGCCGCCACCTCGAAGGAGTCGGCGTGCCCGTCGAGCTCGGTGCTGCGCCCGAGGAAGCCGTCGGCCACGGCGCGCGGCGCGCCCCGGGCGGCGGCGTGGTGCGCGTTGCCCGACTCGTCGGGCGAGAGGCCGTCGGCGCCGACGACGTGGAACGGGAGGTGCACGAGCGGGCGGGGTACGCCGGGGTCCGGCCGGACCGCGCGGTCCCGGTGCAGTCCCTCGACGATCTCGCCGGCGCCGCGCAGACGGTCGTAGACGCGCAGGCTCCCGACGCTTCCGGTGAGCCGGCGCCCGCCGTCGGCGTCGGTCCCGATCCACAGCTCCGACCACGAGGGGTCGATCGGCGGCAGCGGCGCGGGGAACGTGCCGGCCGCGACGCCGTCGAGGTAGACCAGGAACTGGCGCGCTCCCTCGTCCGCGGTGACGGCGACGTGCCGCCACCCCTCCGCCGGTGCCAGCGGCGGCGTTGTCGTGTCCCCGACCCGCACCCGCAGGCCGTCCGCCGAGACCTCGGCCTCGACGAGCGGCAGGGTCTCCTCCGAGCCGCGGCGGCGCACCCGGTGCTGCCACAGCACCCCGGCCGTCGGTGTCGGGTCCGCGGCGAACCACAGCTCGAACGAGAAGGAGCCACCGATCTCCAGCGCGGGCGCGTCGCCGTACCGGACGCCGCCGGAGCCGTCCAGGCGCAGGCACCGACCGAACCGGTCGTCCGGAACGACGACGCCACCGCCGAGCAGCACCGGCGCCCGTCCGGCGCCGGACCCGTCGGGGAAGCGGCCACCGGCGCTGAGCCGGTCGAACCTCACGCGGGCCAGCGGGCCCCTTCCGAGCGCGGTCATGGCGCGGGCTCCTGCCCCGGGGGCGCCGGCTCCAGGACGAGCCAGCCCTCGTACAGCTGCTGCGCCGTGAGGAAGGCCGGGGCGGCGGAGGGCTGCGTCACCTCGCCGGCGGGCGTGGACCGCCAGCCGCGGCCCGCCCGCTGGAGCCAGGTCCAGGCGAATCCCGGCTCGCTCGGCAGGGGAAGCTCCACGGCGTCGGCGGGCATCAGCACCGGCGAGGTCTCGAACGTGACCCGCAGGTGGCGCAGCGCGTCGTCGTACTGCTCGTGCGGGATCGTGAGGGTCCCGGTCGGCACGATGCCGCACTGGACGTTCACCGCGCCGCGCGGGTCGAGCAGCATCGTGACCCGCGCCGGCGCACCGTCCGGCACCAGCCGGAGCGGCGGTACGGCGTGGGCGCCGGCCGCGCTGTGGAACCGATCGTCGACGAAGCCGCCGGTCTCCGCGTCCTCGAGCCAGTACCCGACCGTGGCGTCGTTGACCTGGGCGTGGTCCCCGATCCGCACCGGCACGCGCAGGTGGCCGATCCCGCCGTCCGTGGACGCGGTGCCGGTGGCGACCTCGGCCGAGAAGGCCTCCCAGCTGGGGTCGACGACCGGACGGTCCCGCAGCTCGAGCGCGACCTCGGCCCGGACCACCGCGACGGGGCGGGCCATCAGCAGCGACAGCGCCTGGTGCTGCCGCGACGACTCGGGGTCGATCTCCTCCAGCGACGCCACGATCCGGGCGTGGGTCTCGGCGAGGTCCTCGACCGACCTGCTCCGCAGCCAGGCGAGCACCCGCTGGAGGTGGGGGTTGAGCCGGTCGCCGGGCCCGGGCGGGTCCAGGCCGGGCGGCACGCTCCAGCCGCCGCGGTCGTCGATGATGCCCAGCGCCCGACCGCCCTCGTCGTAGAGGACGAGCGAGGAGTCCAGCTCGTTCGGGAGGACCCACCCGCAGATCGGCGAGGTCCGGCCGCCACCCGTCGCCGGCTCGCCCTCGTGTCCGGCGGAGAGCCAGCGCAGGTCCAACCGGCTCGGCTGCAGCAGTCGCGGGCTGAGGTAGGCGTCGCCGCTGAGGTGCTCGCGCATCGACTCCGCGACGACCGGTCGTGGCTGAGCGACCTCGGTGGCACGACCGAACCGGTCCACGAGGCGCAGCCCGGAGAGCACGAGCGAGCCGGCGCGCACGGGCGTGAACGGGTCGAGCGGAAGGGGCGCCGACGACGTCTGGGTGCCGACCGCGGCGCGGACCCGCGCAACCAGGTCGTCGTAGCCGTCGACGGCCAACGGGTCCATCACCGGGAGCTGGTAGGTGCGGCGGCGGGCGAGCAGCGCGTCGTTGAACCCGCCGAGGACGGTGGAGATCGTCGGGGTGCCGGCGACCAGCGCGAGGCCGTCGACCAGCGTCGCCCACGCCTCCTCGCCGCCCCGGTCGTGGCCGCCGCTCCGGGCGACCCGCTCCTGTTCCCACACCACGAACTCCGCCAGCCCGCCCGGGTCGGAGAGGAACCGGCGGACCCGCGCCGACGCCTCCGCAGGGTCCGGGCCCTCGCCCGTCGCGCCGTCCGCCGGGGGGCCGCGGCGCGAGCGCCGCTCCGCCTCGAACAGCGCGAACAGCCCGCCCAGCTTGTCGACGAGCTCGCGGGCGACGATCTGGCCCGCGGACGTGGAGATGATCGAGCGCCCCACGTGGCGCGTCGTCCGCACCGCCCGCTCGGCGGCATCGGTCAGATAGAGGTCCGGCTCGGTGTGGCGGGCGTCGCCGGGGAGCCGGGACGGGCCAAGGAAGTACCGGTCCGCGAGATCCGTGTCGGAGGTGACCTCCGGGTCGAGGTCGGCCGCCCACTCGAGCAGCAGCGGATGGGTGGCCGGCCGGCGGTCGCGCGGGGGTGCCGGCTTGGTGTCGTGGGCGAGCACCGCGTCGATGGCGCTCCGGATGCCCGGCAGGGCGGCGGCCCTCCGGCCGCCCGCGGCCGGGACCGGGACCACCACGGCGTCCAGCGGCTCGTCGGCGGGGAGCAGCGCGCCCGGCGACGCACCGGTGACGCCCAGCACGACCGCCGGTTCGCGGGGCTGCCAGTAGCGGGCGGCCTGCACCGGCGCGAGGGAGAGGCGGCGCGCCGGGGCTGGCCCGCCGGTGGCGGCGGGGGCGCCGTCGTGGGCCAGCAGCAGCGCGGCCAGCTCGTCCCGGGCCCGGTCGCGCCGCGCCTCGGCGGCGGCGACCTCGTCGTCGCAGCCCTGGACGTCGACCAGGGAGCGCTCCTCCAGGTGGTTCCGGGCCCGGTCCGCGTCCACGACCCCGTCGCCCGAGCCGGCCGGCGGGTAGGACGCGATCAGGTAGCGGCACCAGTCGTCGAACAGGCGGCGCCCCGCCGAGTCGCGCGCCGCCCGCGCGTCGTGCAGTCGACGCTCGGCTCCGTTGAGCCTGCCCAGGGCGAGGTACAGCGCGGCCGGCACGTCGGCGTGCAGGGTCCCTGCCGCGGCGGTCGCGTCCGCCGGAGCGGTCGCGTCGGCCTCGGCCCGGATCTCCCAGCGCTGCTCCCCCGGCGCCGCGACGAAACCGCGCCGGTGGCGGGCCTGGTGGAAGCGGGCGCCGGCGTCGAGGTCGCGATGGGCGAGCTCGTCGGCCAGCAGGGCGGCCTCGATCCGCCGCTCGGCGACGTCGCGGGTGGGGTCGGCGAGCCGGTCGCCCAGGTAGGCGGCGGTCGCCTCCGGACCGCTGTGCCCCAGCGCCAGCGACGTCACCCGGACCGGGTCGGCCGGGCGCTGCTCCGCCGCGGGGAGGTCGACGCGCCCGTAGCAGACCAGCCGGGGACGGTCGGTGGCGTCCGTTCGACCGTCGAGGTGCGCCGCGACCAGGTCCAAGGCGTCGCCGTCGGGGTCGAGGTCGGGGACGAGCGCCTCCCACGGCTCGGTGTCGGCGTCGTCGTACCAGCCGAGCACCTCGTAGGAGAGGTCGGTCCCGGCGTGCTCGGCCGCGGCCTGCCGGTCGTGGTAGCCGAACACCGAGCGGCAGTGGGGGTAGAAGGCGGCGAACAGCGGGTCGCCGTGCCCCAGCGCCGTCAGGCCGTCGAGGCGCTCGACGGGTCCGACGGACCCGCCGGCATCGGTGGTCGCGTCCGCCTCACCGTCCCAGCCGTCGGGGTCCACCACCCGGCCCAGCCGGCGGACCTCGACCCGCCCGGCGGTCGTCTCGACCGGGAACGCGACGCCACGCCCCCCGGCCGTGTCGTCCGAGCCGCCGGGGCCGCCCACCGGGTCCCCCAGGAAGTCGCTCTCCACGATGGCCACCCGCTCCGGCGGCCGGTCGCCGACGCGGCGGACGACCAGCCACCGGTTGGGCGCGGGAGGGATCGTCGGTGTCGCCGAGGCGCCGGGGTCGCTCGCGGCGAAGCGGGCGTGCGAGAGCCGCGTCAGCGAGCGCGGCAGCAGCCAGTGCAGGTGCGCACCGGGCTCGAGCCGGAGTCCCGGATGCGCGAAAGGCGCCGCGACGAGCTCCTCGCCGAGCGGGGCCCGGGAGGGGTGGACGTCGCCGTGCGGCCCCGGTCTCGGCAGGCGTCCGAAGTCGAGCAGCGCGTCGAGCACGAGCGTCGGCGGGGCCGGAGGCGGGCCGGACCAGAGGACGTCCAGCTCGATCGGGACGACGACGACGGCGGTCACGGTGCCGTCTCAGGACCCGGTGCAGTGGCCATGCCCAAGCCCCCTCGGCGTTGGATCAGCGGTGGCGCAGCGGTGGTCGACGGATCGTCGGATGTGATCGAGCCGACAAAGTAGCACCGATCACAGGGCCCGACGGGGTGCGATCTCCGCCGCCTGTCACGCCGCCTCACCCACCCGCGAAATGTGACGTCCGTCACTCCTGGAGGTCTAGAGGTTTGCCCCTCACGCGGATGGGAACGAGGTCCCTCATATGCCCAGGCGGTCTAGACCAACGGAGACCGTCCGTGGCATAGCGCGGCGTCGCTCCCGACCGTGAGGGGGTCCCGGCCGGACGGGCGGCCGCGCATCACCGGGCAAGGACGCCCCGTCAGATGCACCCGAGACCTGGAGAGGTCACCCGTATGAAGAGATTGCTTGCTGCCCCTCGCACCCTTGCCCTGACCATGGGCACCGTCGTGGGGCTGAGCATCCCTGCCATCGCAGCGGGCGCCGCCGCCGGCGCCGCCGCGCCGCAGGCGGTTACCCCGCTCGCGGCGGCCCGACTCGCAGCGCCGGCCCCCACGAACGTCCGCGCGGTGGACACCACCACCAGCAGCGTCACCGTCGCCTGGACGCCTCCCGCCGGGGCCACGCGCTACCGGGTCCTGATCGCCGACAACGCGAAGATGACCGATCGACGCCGGGTGGCGACCAGGAACACCCGACACACCCTCACCGGCCTGAGTGCCGGCGCCAACAGGTGGGTGCGCGTCCGAGTCATCGAGATGTCCGGTGAACCGGCGGCGGGCACCCGGTCCCCGATCCTCAAGGTCACGGCCGCCTCCGGCGGCACCGCCACCGCACCGCTCCCCGGCAGCGGGGAGACGCTGTTCGGCGCGAACTACACCTCGACCGCCGACGTGGACGAGACCGTGTACGGAGGCCGGGCCGAGGCCGCCCGCGTCTTCTTCCAGCAGCTCGACGGGAAGAGCTTCTCCAAGAACGGACCCGTGAAGGAGGCGCTCGCCGACGGCATCGACACGTTCGTCGTGTCCTGGAGGGAGACCGACCTGGCCGCGATCAGGACCTTCCTCGCCGGCATCCCGGACGGCCTGACGGTCTACACCTCGTTCAACCACGAGCCGGAGAACGACGCAGGCGCCGCCGGCACCGCGTCGTACGACGCCTGGGCGACCGAGTTCCGGCGCCAGTGGAAGCTCCAGTCCCCGCTGATGCGCGCCGAGGGATTCATCCCGACGACCATCCTCATGCAGTACACGCTCGCGCCCAGCTCGGGCCGGGACATCGCCGACTGGACCCCGCCCCAGGGCACGGTCGACGTCTTCGCGTTCGACTCCTACCTCACCGGCGACGTCGACCCGGCCAAGATGGTCGACCGGATGACCGAGGCCGCCAGGGCCGCGGGCGTGCCCCGCACCGGCATCGCCGAGACCGGTTCGCCCGCCGACGACCCCGACCGCGTCGCGAGGACCAGGGCGCTGCGGAACGAGGTCATCGCGGCCGGCGGCTTCGACTTCGCGCTCTACTGGAACGCCGTCGACCGGTACGACCACCGGATGGACAAGAAGGTCTCGGACGCCTGGTTCGGGTGACCCTGACCCCGCACTGAACCCGCCCGTTCGCTCCCCGGAGGGGCGGGGCGGGTCAGCGCGGGTCGAGCTCGGCCACGGGAACGGCCAGCTCGGGCAGCGGGTCCCACTTCCGGCACACCACGTGCACCGCGTAGGAGGTGCCGACCTGCCGGATCACGAAGCTGCCGCGGTCCCCGGTCACCTCCCACCCGAAGGTCGGCCACGGGGGCCCCGACCTCTGGGTGAGCGTGGCGTTCTCGGCCACCTCCATGTGTGAGGCGTGGGGGACCTGCTGCGCGGCGTCGTCGAGGAGCGTGCGCGCGGCGGGCGTCACGGCGTGCTGCGCGATCGCGGTCGCCATCGTCGCGTGGTCCTGCGTGCCCGGGCTGAGCTCCACGGCGAAGAACGGGACGAGGAACGAGACGTGCGAGTCCCTGGTGTCGTTGACCGGGTACTCGCCGAGCCGGCTCGGGATCGGCGTCGACGGCGCAATCCACAGCTGGACCGTGGCCGTGTCGCCGGGGTCGAGCTCGGGCAGCCCGAAACGGGCGTGCCGGTGTCCTGCCCCACCGTCGAGGGGCGCCGTCGACGTGCGCAGGATCTGCAGCGGGTCCACCAGGACCTCCAGCAACTCGACCCCGACGGCGGTGTGGCTGTAGTTGTTCTTCACCTCGAGCGTGACGATGCGGTCCTCCGGCTCCCAGGTCTTCTTCACCGGCAGCGCGCACGGGTTCACGGCGATCTGGAGGTTGGGGACCGCCACGGTGAACGTGCCGAACCCCGGCACCGAGTAGGTGAGGTGCGCGGTCGGGTCGTCGACCCAGTGCAGGGTGGTGCCGCTCTCGCTGCACTCGTCGACCGTGACCTCGAGGTCGACCGAGTACTCGGCGCGCGCACCCGAGGGGTCGATGTCCAGCCGGTCGATCGCCGGTAGGGTCGCGGCCCCGTTCGTGACGAGCTTCGCCCACGCGGTCCCGGCGGCAGTGGTGTACGCGGCCGGGTCGGCCTGGTTCGGCGGGACCGACGGCTGGGCGGCCGCGGTCACGGTGAGCGCCGGGTTCGCGACCTCGGTGAGGACGATGTCCGAGGGCGCGACGATCTGGAGCGCGTCCTGGAAGAACGCCGTCACCGCCGAGGTGATCGCGCCCTGGAGCGATCCGGCGAACGGCGCCGCCTCGATGTCGAGGTAGGTCCCGCCCGAGCCCGTCGCCAGGTCCTGGAGCCTCTTCTTGTCCTGGTTGCCGACGCCGAGGAAGGTGTACTTCCAGCCGTTGAGCTTCGCCTGCTCCAGCAGCGATGTCGACGGGGCGCCCGCCTGGCCGTCGGTCACGATCAGCGCCGCCCTGCACTGCGGCGTCCCGGGGAGGCTCGCCATCAGCCCGTTCGCGCCCTGGATGGCTGCTGTCAGGCTCGTCGAGCCCCCCGACGACAGCTGGGCCAGGGCCTTCACGACGTCGGAGGTCGACGTCGTCCAACCCTGCAGCAGGGTGAAGCTGCCGGCGAACGATCCCACCGACATCCGGTCCGCGCCCTGGCTGAGCAGCGGCAACGACGCGGTCACCGCCGCCTTCACCTCCCCGTGCCAGAGGCCCAGGCTGCCCGAGACGTCGAGGACGACGGCGATGCCGGCGGACGAGCACAGCTTGCGCTGGTCGCCCTTCAGCTGGATCGTGACGGGAACCGGCTCGCCCCGGTCGACGACGGTCTTGCCGACGAGCTTCTTCACACCGAGGACCGGCGCTTGTCCTGGGTTCGGCATGGCTACCTCCTCGAGGAGATCACTTCCACGCTAGGTCCGGGTCGCCGGCTCGGGCAGGACCGGAAGGCTCTTCTGACCGGTCCGTCAGCCCCTACTTCCCGCTGTAGACGGGGAAGAAGCTGTGCTCCCCGTAGTCGCGGAACTCCGTGGCCCGCAGCGTGTCCATGTCCTCGTCGGAGATGACGAAGTCGACGCCGGCGTTGTCGCGCATGTGGTCCGGGTTGCCCGTCTTGGCCAGCGAGACCGTGCCGAGCTGGATCGTGTAGCGGATGCACAGCTGCGGGATGGAGACCCCGTACCGCTCCGCCATCGACGCGACCTCGGCGCTCTTCAGGATCTCCCCGTGCGCGATCGGCGAGTACGCCTCCACGAGGATGCCCTTGCTCTCGCAGAACGCGATCAGCTCGGCCGGGGTGTTGCCGATGTGCACCAGCAGCTGGTTGACCTGCGGGGCCACTGTGGCGGTCTCGAGCAGGCTCTCCAGGTCGGACTGCTCGAAGTTGGAGACGCCGATCGACCGGATCTTCCCGGCCTGGTAGGCCTCCTCGAGCGCCCGCCACGCCTCGCGGTTGCCCTCGGCGTAGTCGCCGCCCCGCCAGTCGGCCCACGGCTGCGGGCTGTGGATCAGCATCAGGTCGACGTAGTCGAGGCCCATGGTGGCGAGCGAGGCGTCGATCGCGGCCACGGCACCTTCATAGTCCTTGATCTCGGCGGCCAGCTTGGTGGCCACGAAGAGCTCCTCGCGCGGGACGCCGCTGGTGCGGACGCCCTCGCCCACGCCGCGCTCGTTGCCGTAGGCCTGGGCCGTGTCGATGTTGCGGTAGCCGGCCGCGACGGCATCGTGGACCGCCTGTGCGGCCTTGTCGTCGTCGATGAACCAGGTGCCCAGGCCGAGCTTGGGGATGGTCATTCCGTTGGACAGCGTGTACGTCTCGTTCAGGATCATGTGGTGCGTTCTTCCTTGCTGTTGCGGGTGTTCAGGGGTCAGGCGCCGTAGTCGGCGTCGGTGACGTGCTCGAGCCAGGTCGCCATCTGGCCGGTCTCGTCGGCCTCCTGGATGGCGATGTGGGACATGAAGCGGGTCGCGGTGGCGCCGTGCCAGTGCTCCTCGCCGGGCTCGATGAAGACGACGTCGCCGGGGCGGATCTCCTGGACGACGCCACCACGGGTGCCGACGTAGCCGATGCCGTCGGTGACGTAGAGGGTCTGGCCCTTCGGGTGGGTGTGCCAGGCGGTCCGGGCGCCCGGGGTGAACCGGACGTGGGCGCAGCCGACGTCGGGCTGGTCGGCGGGGTCGCCGACGCCGTCGATGAAGACGGTGCCGGTGAACCAGGCCTCGGGGCCCGGGAAGCTGGCGCCGCCGCTGGGGGTGAACTTCATGCTCGTCTCCTCTGTCTGTCTCTTCTGGGTCGTGGGTGGTCTGTGGCGTGGTCCGTCGGCTTCCGGGCAGGCGGCACCCACCCGACGCGCGCGCCGGCGCGCCGACCCGCTCGGCGTTCCTCAGCCGGTGGCGCCGGCCGTCGCGCCCTCGCCCTGGCTGGCCGCCCAGCTGGCCAGCAACCGCAGGCGCTCGGCGGTCGCCGAGTCCGGCTCGGCGGTGTAGGCGGTCAGGATCAGCCCGTCGTCGGCCGAGAGCTCCATGGCCTCGAACCGGAGGTCCAGGCGGCCGACGGCCGGGTGGTGGAAGCACTTCCCGCCGGTCTGGTGGATGCGGACGTCGTGCGCCGCCCACCGGGTCCGGAAGTCGTCGCTGCGGGTGCTGAGCTCACCGACGAGCCCGGTGAGCTCCTTGTTGTGCGGGTCGCGGCCGGCCTCGGCCCGGAGGAGCTGTACGCACGTGTTCAGCGACGCCTCATAGTCGGGGAAGCAGTCCCGAGCGGCGGGGTCGAGGAAGTTGAACCGTGCGAGGTTGGGCGGCGACATGTCGCTGGTCCGCGTCGGGCTGTCGAAGACCGGCGCGTACAGCGCGCGGCCGAGCGCGTTCGTGCCGACGATGTCGAGTCGGCCGTTGCGCACGAACGCCGGGACGTCCGACATGGAGTCGAGGATCGCCTGCACGGTCGGTCGGATCGGCTG
Source organism: Nocardioides sp. YIM 152588 (assembly GCF_040191335.1). Taxonomy (NCBI): domain Bacteria; kingdom Bacillati; phylum Actinomycetota; class Actinomycetes; order Propionibacteriales; family Nocardioidaceae; genus Nocardioides; species Nocardioides sp. YIM 152588. Next base: position 20,160 of record NZ_JBEGDJ010000026.1, read on the forward strand.
GCGTCGGCTGCGCGCGGGCCTGCGGCCGGACGGGCGTCCGCCGGCGTTCGCGGCCCGGGCCAGATCGAAGAGGTAGCGCCGCTCGGCCTCGTCGAGCTGGAGCGCCCCGGCGACGGCCTCCAGGACGCTGTCGGAGACGCCGGCGAGGTTCCCCTTCTCCAGGCGGGTGTAGTAGTCCGCCGAGACGCCGGCCAGCATCGCGACCTCCTCGCGGCGCAGCCCCGGGACGCGGCGGTTCCCGCCGTAGAGGGTGAGGCCGGCCTGCTCCGGCGTGATCTTCGCGCGCCGCGTCACCAGGAAGTCGCGGGCCTCGGTGCTCTTGCCGCCACTCGTGGTGCCCATGAGAATCACGGTACGTCGGGTCCGCGGGGCCTGGGAGGTCCTGTTGTGACCCGGATGGCTGGACCCTCCCGGTCGACCGGCGGTGGCGTGGGTCGTGTGCCTGAGAACCCTCTATCCCGATGTCGAAGGCACACAACGCCGACGCGGCGCCGGCCGGGTGACCATGTAACACGCGGTCCGACGCACTACCCGGCCGTCCACGTTGGTCTCAGCCCGCCGCAACGGGCTCGAGGCACCGTGAACGACCGACCAGATCTGCGGTGGCCAGGATATCGACGAACAGACGGGGCCTAGGCGGTGGCTACGGCCGTCTCGGCTCAAATCAGAACCGGCCCTGATCTTGCGTTTCCGCAGATCAGAGCCGGTTCTTCGGTCGGGCTGACAGAATTTGAACCTGCGACCCCTTGTGGTTCCAAGGGCCAACCTCGACACTTGCCGGCCGTTGCGAACCTTTGCTCTGACCTGCCGATACGCTGGGAATCAGCGTCTGAATCTATGACTGGATTAGCCCCGGAAAGCGAGGTTCTGAGCGATTAAACGGTGATTAAGTGGGTCACCGACCAATTCTCCGAATCGCGACCACGCGCCGCTCCGCCAACACTACCCGCGACTCCCCCGCTCGCGAGTGGCCCGTCGAATCATTCGGGATGCGTCCTCGGCCAAGTAGATGATCTCGCGGTCGACGTCGTTGCCGTCGATGATGAACTCCAACGCGGCCGCGTCGGTGTAGTAGCGACGGATATGGGCCTCGAGTTCGGCGGGTGACGCCGACTCCAGTCCGAGCCGGAGGGCGAGCGCGACGACATCGTCAGCGTCCTTGGCGCGCTGCGCGACGAGCTTGGTGGCGAACAGGAACCCGTCGTCGGCAAAGGTGACGCGCAGGCCGGCCTCGTCGGGTACGTCGAGTACTCCGGAAGGAAGCGGCGGCATCCACATCAGCGCGTTCGAGTTCAGCCAGTTCTCCGGCAGTCCGCGTTCGCGAGCCAACGCCCGGGCTTCATCGAGGATGGTCTCGTCCCGAGTGAGGGCGTCGACGTCCTCGGTGACACGATCGCGCCGGGTCCGATTGGCGGACATCGCCGCCCCGCCCACCACGAACACGGCCGCCGCAACTCCGCGTCGCCGCAGGCGGTCATCGAGAGCATCGAGCAGTGCGGCGATCTCAACGCCAGTGAACTCGTGACGCCGCGTCATGCGGTCACCAGGTCACGGCGCGGGACGTAGATGTTTCGACTGCTGAGCCAATCCGGGGTCTGTGCCCGAACGCGCTCGGCGCTGAGGAACGGATGATCCGGCATCCACGGAACGGCCAACGGCGCCAGGCGGGTCCACGCCGGCGCCTCGAGCCCCGCGGTCTCAAACTCGTGCTCGACGACCGCAGCGAGCAGCGCATCCCACTCCGTCGATCCGACCGAACCGGGCTGCGCCTCCCACGAGTCGAGCAACGCCTGCTCGCCCTCCTCGATGATCGCGGCGAGGTGGTCACGGCCCTGGAGCAGCATCCGCCAGACCCAGGCCGTGTCGCCGGCAAGGAGGTGGGTCCGCATCGCGGCGGCGGTGACGGGGGCGGACATGAGCCCCCGATCCGCAGCCCCTCCGAGCGCGCGCCCAAGACGGCGAGCCCTGACGACGAACTGAGCGGAGGGCTTCGTGTCGCCCGACAGGTAGGTCGACAGCCGCGGCCCGGAGGTTCCGATGGCCCGCGCGAACGACGCTTGGGACAACTCGCTGGCGGTCAGCGCCTCGCGCAGCATGGCGATGACCTCGGTCGTGTCGCGATCGAGCCTGGACAACATGCCGTCCAGCCTACCGCACCAGTGTTATCGAATCCGATAACACTTTCGCCTTCCCCGTGACCCTCGGCGGCGACCAAGCCTCAGTCCGCGACATCCCGCCAGATGCGGCGACTGACCTGCACCGCCGGTAGAGCAACACCGGCGAACTGTTGCGGGACCGCGTCGACGGCTATCGGGCACGCTCGCGGCCGGGGGTGACCGGTCCGCGTCAGTTCGCCCAGTTGGACGCACCTGATGTCGGTCGTGTCGGGCGATGCCGCGCCTGGTTCGGGTCGTGTGCCTGAGAACCCGCCATACCGATGCGTGGGGCACACGACCCGAGGCGCGGCCGGAGCTGAGCGGGGTCGTGTGCCCAGCAACCCGTTGTGACGATGCCTCAGGCACACGACCCGCTTCCGGAGCGACGCGGCGAGCCGGGTAGGACGCTGCCCACCGCACTACCCGACCGTCCACGTTGCTTCCAACCCGCCACAACGGGCTCGAACAGACGTCAACGGCCGACCAGAACGGCGAACAGCGTGTTAGACGCCCGCCGCCGGACCCGCCCCACTCCGCCGCGTTTGACACGTCAAGCCCTCAGCCACGGGCGAGCGCCGCGGCCCCAACGGCGGAACTGCCGGACCCAAGACGCACCATGAGTTGCGCATCGACTTTGGAGAGCCCAACCGGGGGTCCTCCGCCGCCAGACGCTCGGGCGGCGACGGCCAGCACTCCCCCGCGCCGGAGCACGTCCACTCCGCCCAGCACGCAGTGGCGAACCTGGTCGACGCCCGCGTCGGCACCACGACCATCACGGTCGGCTGCGCTCTCTGAGCCCGGCTGCGCGACGCGGGGAACCACAGCGCCCGTTGACTTGAACTGAGGATCCTCGGTCCCGTAGTTCAAGTGCGGCCTCACGCTGTGTCGCAGTCCCGCAAGCCACGTCACGTCCACAGGGAGCTTGATCGCGAAGGTTCGGCCCCACGATCCGGCGAACAAACGGGGATACGGCAGTTCCAGCTCAAATTGGAACCGGCTCCGATCAGCGTTTCCGCAGATCAGAGCCGGTTCTTCGGTCGGGCTGACAGGATTTGAACCTGCGACCCCTTGACCCCCAGTCAAGTGCGCTACCAAGCTGCGCCACAGCCCGAAACACTCCCGGAGGAGTGCGTGGGAACACTACCGCAGGCCGACCGGTGACTCCGAATCGGGTGCCACCGTCGGACCACCGTCGACCTGGAGGCGCCGCCCGCCGTCGGCCTTGGCCAGGTACATCGCGCGGTCGGCGCGCTCGAGGAGCTCCTCGACGTCGGTGTCGGCGTCGAACTCGGTGATGCCGCAGCTGAGGCTGACCGGGGTCAGCCCGGCCGTCGCGGCGTCGAGGCCGGCGTTCACCGCACCGACGACCTCCTCGGCGCGGGTGGCGGTGCCCAGGAGCAGGGCGAACTCGTCGCCGCCGAGCCGGCCGGCGAGCTCGCCGGGCCGCAGCGTGTCGCTCACGACGGCACCGACGGTCTCCAGCGCCCGGTCGCCGGCCGCGTGACCGTCGACGTCGTTGAGCTGCTTGAGCCGGTCCAGGTCGGCCAGCGCCAGCACCCACGGGACGTCGCGGCGGCCGTGACGTTGCACGAACTCGACCCGGCGCAGGAACTGGCGGCGGTTGAACAGGCCGGTGAGGACGTCCCGGGAGGCCTCGGTGCGCAGCCGGGCGACGTACTGCGCACGGCTCAGCGTCGACATGCTGTACACCGCGATCACCAGCAGCACGATCATCAGCAGGGTGGCTGGCTGCGGCCCGAACACCGTCAGGAACACCTCGCCGTCCCGCCCCCAGATCAGCATCGCGACGGTGCGGGCCACGTAGAAGGCCGCGGTGGCGGCGGTGCCACCAGCCATCAGGGCGACGCTGACGCGGTACTGGGTGTCGTCGTACCCGGCCTCGTCCGACCGGGTCCGCGACGACCGCGCCTGCCGGTGCAACCTGCCGGCCTCGACCGCGGCGCCACCGAACCCCAGCGCCATCGACAGCAGGAACACCTCGCCGCCGGTCCACAGGTCGTGCGCGGGGTCGTCGAGGAGCGCGACGGCCAGCACGAACGCCGGTACGCCGGCCAGGACGCCCCGCGGCAGTCGCCGACCGCTCAAGGAGCGGACGCTGCCCCAGATGCACAGCGCGCTCAGCGAGCCCACCGCGTTCCCGGACGGGTTGGCGATCACCTGGAGGACGGTGCCGTTGAAGAGGAACAGCGCGGTGCTGGCGGCGGCCAGCAGCAGCGAGGCGCACCACCAGGTGCTGTAGCGGGCCCGCGCCGCTCCGTACGCCGTCACCGCGAACAGCACCAGGGCGCACGAGGCGACCATCACGAAGACGACACGCAGCGTGACCGTGTCGAGCATGCGCCGCAGGCTACCGAGCGCTCGGCGGATTTCCCCGGAGACCTGCCGAGCGTGGGACGGATCGCCCCGGTGGTCAGCGTCGGGTGCCGTCGGCGACGATCTGGCGGCCGCCGGCGGCCTTGGCCTCGTAGAGGGCGCGGTCGGCGCGCTCGAGGGCGCCCTCGTTGTCCTCGTCGGGGTCGAAGTGCGTGACGCCGAAGCTGACGCCCACGCCGTCGGGGCCGCCGGTCAGCTGGGCGAGCTCGCGGTTCATCGCCTCGGCCAGGCGGCGGGCGCGGTGCGCGTCGCTGAGCAGGAGCGCGAACTCGTCGCCGCCGAGGCGGGCCGCGAACTCGCCGGGCAGCAGGTGGCGACGGCAGATGCTGCCGATCGCCGCGAGCGCGCGGTCGCCGGCGGCGTGGCCGTGCTCGTCGTTCAGCTGCTTGAGGCGGTCGAGGTCGGCCAGCACCAGCACCCAGTTCATGTCCCGGCGACCGTGCCTGCGGATGATGTCCATCGTGCGCAGGAACTGCCGGCGGTTGTAGAGGCCGGTCAGGCTGTCGTGGGACGCCTCCTGGCGGAGCCGGGAGACGTACTGGGCACGGGTGAGCGTGGACATGCTGAAGACCGCGACCACCAGCAGGACGATCAGCAGGAGCGTCGTCGGCTGGGAGCCGAACCACGTCGTGAAGAACCGTCCGTCGGGACCGGAGATCGCGAACGCCGCCGCGCGCACGAGGTAGAAGCCGCCGGCGGCGGCCATGCCGACCGCCATCGCCAGCACGCTGGCGCGGTACTGGAAGTCGTCGTACCCGTCGGCGTCGCGGCGCGAGACCGAGGTGCGGACGTGGCGGTGCAGCAGGGCCAGGTCGGCCGAGGCGCCGACGAACCCGAGCCCCATCGCCACCAGGTAGACCACCCCGCCGGTCCAGAGGTCGTGTGCCGGGTCGTCGAGGAGCGCGACCGCCAGCACGAACGCCGGCACGCCGAGGAGGAGCTTCCACGGCAGGCTGCGCCCCGCCAGGGAGCGCGCACTCCCCCAGATGCACATCGTGCTGAGCACCCCGACCGCGTTGCCGCTCGGGTTGGCGACGACCTGCAGGTCGGTGCCGTTGAACAGGTACAGCCCGGAGCCGGCGGCGGCGAACAGCATCGCCGCGCACCACCAGACGCCATAGCGGGCTCGTGACGCTCCGTACGCCGCCACCGAGAACAGCACCGTGGCGCACGCGGCGACCACGACGAAGACGACACGAAGGGTTTCCGTGTCGAGCATGGAGGAAGGCTAACCAGCATCAGCGGAAATCCCGGGACGTTTGACGGATCTGGAGGGCGTCACCGGCCCCGGGCAGCAGTTCGTCGACGGGAGTGATCCGGTCCGCGACCAGGTTGATCACCCCGTCCTGGCGCTCCAGCAGCCCGCGGACCACGACCGCGACCCTGTTCCTCGCCGCCCGCCGGTGCACCCGCATCACCCCCTCGGAGACGACCACGTTGAGCATCCCGGACTCGTCCTCGAGGTTGAGGAAGGTGATCCCGCCGGCGGTGCCCGGCCGCTGCCGGTGGGTGACCAGCCCGGCCACGTGCACCCGCCGCCCGTGCTCCACCCCGGAGAGGTCCCCGACCGCCCTGATCCCTGCCGCGGAGAGACGCTCCCGCCAGTGCTCCACCGGGTGCCGCTCCGGCGAGATGCCGGTCGCCCACAGGTCGGCCAGGGTCAGGTCCGCCTCGCCCATCCCCGGCAGGGTCGGTGGCGCCGGGGCCGGCGTGCTCGACGGCAGGTGGGCGCCGTCCTCGGCGTACCCGGACATCCACAGCGCCTCGCGGCGGCCCAGCCCGAACCCCTCGAACGCGCCGGCGGTGGCCAGGGCCTCCAGCTGGGTGGCGGTCAGCCCGGCGCGCCGCGACAGGTCGCGGATGTCGACGTACGGCGACTCGGCCCGTGCGGCCACGATCCGCTCGGCGACGTCCTTGCCGATGCCGCGCACCTCGTCCAGCCCGAGCCGGACCGCGTGCGCCGCGTCGTACCGCTCCCGGTCGAACCACTCACGCTCCTCGCGCGGCGTGCACGGCTCCAGCCCCGCCTGCGCACCCGACAGCGCGATGTCCGGGCGACGCACCTCCACCCCGTGCCGGCGGGCGTCGGCGACCAGCGACTGCGGGGAGTAGAAGCCCATCGGCTGGTTGCGCAGCAGCCCGGCCAGGAACGCCGCCGGGTAGTGGCGCTTGAACCAGGACGAGGCGTAGACCAGCAGCGCGAAGCTGAGCGCGTGGGACTCGGCGAAGCCGAACCCGGCGAAGGAGAGGATCTTCACGTAGATCGCGTCCGCGTGGTCGCCGGTGATCCCGCGCCGCGCCATCCCCCGGTAGAGCTGGTCCTTGATCCGCTCGATCCGCTCCACCCCGCGCTTGGAGCCCATCGCCCGGCGCAGCAGGTCGGCGTCGTCGCGGGTGCAGTCCCCCAGCGTCACCGCCATCTGCATCAGCTGCTCCTGGAAGATCGGTACGCCGAGGGTGCGCTCGAGCACCGGCTGCAGCGACGGGTGGTCGTAGGTGACCGGCTCCCGCCCGGTGGCCCGGCGCACGTAGGGGTGCACGGCACCGCCCTGGATGGGGCCCGGCCGGATCAGCGCGATCTCGATCGCGAGGTCGTAGAAGCAGCGCGGCCGCAGCCGGGGCAGCGTGCCGATCTGGGCGCGGGACTCGACCTGGAAGACGCCGATCGAGTCGGCCTCGCAGAGCATGTCGTAGACGGCCGGCTCCTCCTTGGGGATCGACTCCAGCGTCCACCGACGGCCGGTGTGCTCGTCGATCAGCCGCATCATGTGGTCCAGGGCGCCGAGCATGCCGAGGCCGAGCAGGTCGAACTTGACCAGCCCCATCTCCTCGCAGCCGTCCTTGTCCCACTGCAGGATCGTGCGGCCGGGCATCCGCGCCCGCTCGATCGGGCACACCTCCGCGATCGGCTGCTCGGTGAGCACCATCCCGCCGGAGTGGATGCCGAGGTGGCGCGGGGCGCCGAGCAGCTCGGTGGCGAGGGACATCACCTGGGCGGGGATCTCCACGCCCTCGGGCGCCTCGACGGTGCTCCCCCAGCCGTCCATCTGCTTGGACCAGGCGTCCTGCTGCCCCTGGGAGAAGCCGAGCGCCTTGGCGGCGTCGCGGACCGCCATCCGCGGCCGGTAGCTGACCACGTTGGCGACCTGGGCGGCGTTGCGGCGACCGTAGGTGTCGTAGACCCACTGGATCACCTCCTCGCGCCGGTCGGAGTCGAAGTCGACGTCGATGTCCGGCTCCTCCTCGCGGTGCTCGGAGATGAACCGCTCGAACGGCAGGTTGAACTGGACGGCGTCGACGGCGGTGATGCCCAGCGCGTAGCAGACCGCCGAGCTGGCGGCCGACCCCCGGCCCTGGCAGAGGATCCCCTGCGAGCGGGCGAAGGCGACGATGTCGTGGACGATCACGAAGTAGCCGTCGAAGTCCTTGCGCGCGATCACGTCCAGCTCCCGCTCGATCCGCTCCCGGGCGCGCTGCTCGACGTCGCGGCCGGCGTACCGCTCCGCGAAGCCGCGCTCGGCGAGCACGCGCAGCCAGGTGCTGGGCGTGTGCCCTGCGGGGATCTGCTGCTTGGGCAGCTTGGGCGTGGCCTTGTGCAGGTCGAAGGCGACCTCGTTCGCGACCGTCACCGTGTGCGCCACGACGCCGGGGTAGCGGGCGAACCGGCGGGCCATCTCCTCGCCGCTGCGCAGGTGCGCGGAGCCCGACAGGTCCAGCCAGCCGTCGAGGTCGGCCACGCTGCGCCGTGCGCGGACCGCCGCCATCGCCGCGGCCAGCCGCGCCTTGTCCGGGGTGGCGTGGTGGACGTTGCCGGTCGCCACCAGCCGCAGCCCGCGGTCGGCGGCCAGCGCGGCGAGCAGGTCGTTGGCCTCGTCCTCGCCGGGGTGGTCGCGGGCGAGCAGCTCCACCACGACCTGGTCGCTGCCGAACCGGTCGGCCAGGTCGTCCAGAGCCGCGGCCGCGGCGCGCGGGCCGCCGGTGCGCAGCGCCCGTCGCACGGCACCCTTGCGGCAGCCGGTCAGCACCATCCAGTGACCGCGTCCGCGTTCGGTCAGCTCGTCGAGGTCGTGGTCGGGGCGTCCCTTCTCGTCGCCGCGCAGGTGCGCCTCGGTCAGCGCCCCGCAGAGCCGGTGGTAGCCCTCGACGCCGCGGGCCAGCACCAGCAGGTGCGTCCCCTCAGGGTCCGGGATCCCGTTCTGCGGCGCGGTCAGCCCGAGCGAGAGCTCGGCGCCGTAGACCGTGGCCATGCCCGCCTCGCGCGCCGCCTCGGCGAACAGCGGGGCACCGGCGAAGCCGTCGTGGTCGGTCAGCGCCAGCGCGTCCAGCCCGAGCCGGGTCGCCTCCGCGACCAGGTCCGGGGGGCTGCTGGCGCCGTCGAGGAAGCTGAAGTGGCTGTGGCAGTGCAGCTCCGCGTACGGCGTCACCGGCTCGTCCGGGCGACGCACCGGCGGGGGCGTCGGACGGGGCGCCTTGCGACGCGAGACCGGGGCGTCCTGGGCACCGGGCGGGCGCCCGGAGAGGCGGCGCTCCAGCTCGCGCCACGGGACCGGCGGGTTGTTCCAGCCCATGTTGGTCAGGCGGATTGGAGGGTCGGCGTGGGCATCCCTCGATCCTAATCGAACATCCGTTCGATCGCCAGGCAAAGAAATGTCGGACAACCCGCCTCCCCCGTCGCGGGTTGCCACCCTTGTGCCCATGCTCCCCTCCCGCGGCACGCTCGCGGCGCTCCTGGCGCTGCCACTCCTGGCCTCCGGCTGCTCCAGCGAGCTCGAGCCCGGCCCCCTGGTCATCGACGACGGCTTCGGGGTCGTGGCCAAGGGGCGACCGCTGCCCTTCCACGCGACCACCGAGGTGTGCGTCAAGGCCGACGGCGCCCGCCGGGTCGCGATCACCCACATCGAGGCCGTCGCCGTCTACGGCGACGGGGTGCCCGAGTTCCGGATCGCCTGGTCCTACCCGACCGACCACGGCCCCAGGAGCGCCCGCGGGTACCGGCCGATCCCGGAGGAGTACGTCTCCACCGTGGGCGAGGGCGGCACGGTCGGCCAGTGCTCCCGCACCACCGACAGCAGCGACCTCGCCTCGCTCGCGGTGATCGTGCCGAGCGACGACGACGAGCCCGTCGTCGTGAACGACGTCGAGGTGACCTATGCCATCGGCGACGAGGAGTACCGCACCGTCGCCGACATCTACGTCGCCCACTGCCCGCCCGGAGAGGACTACCGCGAGGACTGGGACGACGGCGAGCCGGATCCCTGCGAGTAGGCGACCGGGACCGCCGGTGGTGGTTTCGAGGCTCGCTTCGCTCGCACCTCAACCACCGAAGCGGGACGCGATCTCCTCGAACACCGCCGGGTCGGCGTCCCACTCGGTCCCCGGCCGCGGCCAGTGCACCGCGACGTCGGTGATCCCGAGCTCGGCGTACCGGCCCGCGAGGTCCTCGTAGGCCCCGACCGACTCCAGCCAGCGTTCGCCGCTGAACCCGGTCAGCAGCAGCTTCGGCATCGCCGCGACCTCGCCCACCGCGCGCCCCACGGCCTCGCCGGCGTCGCGCAGCCCGTCGACCTGACGCCGTACGTCGGCGAAGGGGTCGTCCCCGTGCGGGTTGGCGATCCACCCCTGGCCGAGGCGGGCGGCGAGCCGCAGGCCCCGGGGCCCGGTGGCGGCGATCCAGAACGGCGGCCGCTGCTGCACCAGGCCCGGGGCGATGGTGACCTCGCGGGCCGACCACTGCTCGCCGGCGAGGGTGACCGGGGCCGTGGTCAGCAGCGCGTCCATCTGGGTGACCCACTCGGCGAACCGGTCGGCACGCTCGCGCGGCGTCCAGTCCCGGTCGAGCACGTCGCCGTCGGAGGTGTGCGCGGCCCCGCCGGCGCCGATGCCCAGCGTGAGCCGGCCGCCGGAGATCCGGTCGATGGTGCGGGCCGCCGACGCGGTCGGGATCGGGGTGCGGAAGTTCGCCGAGGTGACCAGCGTGCCGAGCCGGATCCGGGACGTCACCGCCGCCGCGGCGGCCAGGGTCGCGTAGGCGTCGTCCCACGGCGACTGCCCCCGCCACGCCAGGTGGTCGTAGACCCAGCCGCCGGCGAAGCCGAGCTCCTCGGCGCGGCGCCAGGTGTCGCCCATCGCGGGCCACTCCTGGATCGGCCAGAGGACGACGTGCAGGTTCAGCGCGCTCACGCGCCGATTGTCTCAGCCTCCGCCGACGCAGCCTCCGACGCCTCCTCTGACGGCTCCCGGAGCCCCATCGCCGCCGCCGTGTCGTCGGTGCAGCCCGCGAAGAAGCCGCCGACGGCGTCGACCATGTGCGAGAACGACTCGGCCGCGAACAGCACCGGCTGGTAGTGGGTGATGTCGTAGTCGATGGTGGCCATCGCGGGGAAGTCCAGCGGGCGGATCACCATCGAGCGGAACTCCTCGATCTCGCCGTAGGAGGAGAGGATGCCGGCGCCGTAGGCGCGCAGGTCGCCGCCCTCGTGCAGCACGCCGAACTCGATGGTGAACCAGAAGACGTCGGCCACCATCTGCAGCCCGGCCCGGGTCTCCATCCGCCGGGCGGCCGCGCCGGCGAGGCGCTTCACCTCGGCGACCTGCGGGTCGGCGAGCAGGTTGCCGTGGCCGAGCACCTCGTGGATCACGTCGGGCTCGGGGGTGTAGAGCGGCAGGGCGTGGTGGCGCAGGTACTGGGTGGAGTGGAAGACCCCGTCGGCCAGCGACCCGTAGAACTCCTCCAGCGGCACGATGCCGGCGGCCGGGACGTAGGAGAAGCCGGTCAGCCGCTGCAGACCGGCCGTCACCTCGTCCAGCTGGGGCACCCGGTCGGCGGGCAGGTCGAGCGCGGCCTTGGCCTCGTTGAAGGCCCGACAGGCGTAGCGCTCGTGCAGCGGCGCGATGTGCCGGGAGACGGTGGCCCAGACCTCGTTCTCGACGTCCGTGTAGTCGATCCGCGGCACCGGGTCGCCGGGACGCCAGCCGAGGGCGACCTGGGCGATCTCGTTGCGGCGGGCGCGGTAGGCCGGGTCGTTCACGCCGGGGTGGTCGTCCCCGAGGTGGACGGTCACGGAGCCGTCCTCGCCGGTGGTCACCGGTGAGTAGAGCTGGCCTTCCTCGAACATCCGCGCCTCCTGCTGGCGATCGACATGTGACGTAGGTCTCTTTCTCGCCACGCTACGTCGCGCCACTATCTGCGGCAAGTCGGCGCATCCGCCGCAGATCCTCCGCACCATCCGCAGGCGAGCCGCCGCGCTAGTCGTAGGCGGCCTCGACCTCCCACCCGGTCGGCCGCCAGCGCAGCAGCCACGCGCTCCCGTCCAGGCCGACCACCTGGAACCGCGCCGAGCGGCCACCCTCGCCCGCCCCGGTCCACCAGCCCTCGTCCACCGGCCACGGCCCCGCCCAGCCGGCCACCGTGCGCCAGGTGCGCCGCTCACCGCCGACCACCCGGAACCGGTACGGCGCCCCGGTGACCACCCCGCGCTCGGTGACCGCGACGTCGTGGCCGGCGGGGTCGACCACCTCCGCGGGCAGCGGCTCGGGGAAGACGCGGGTCGGCGACGGCCCCGGGATCCTGCCCGGCCACGGCGGGCGGGCGTCGCGCAGCCCGACCGGTCGCTCGCCCCACGGCACCCACGCCTGGCGGTCGGACGCGCCGCGGCCGCCCTGCAGCACGGGCACCCGCACGGCGTCGTACCCGACCATGGCCTGGACGCGGGCCACGCCGCGGACCACCTGCTCCTCCGCGCCGCCGCCCCACAGCCCGTCGGCGTGGTCGCCGGCGGGCTCCACCGTCTCGGGCACGAACCGCACCCGCTCGATCGGGGCGCCCACCGCCCCCGCCTGCCGGCGGCTGCGCAGCCCCGACCCGGCCTGGAGCTGCCAGTGCACGCGGTCCACGAGGTCGCGGGAGGTGAAGCAGCGCGGGTGCACCCAGGTGCGGGCGCTCATCCCGCCCTCCCCCTCGGCCACCGCGGCGGCGTCGAAGATCGCCTCGACCCGGACCGCGGTGGCCACCAGCTGGCGGTCCGCGAGCCCGGCGACGAACCGCTCCGCGGTGGTCCGGACGCTGAACGTCACCGCCTCGGCCGAGTCCAGCGGCGGCTCGAACCCGATCTCGCGGACCAGCTCCGGCGGCGGCGTGCGGGCGCCAGCCAGGGCGGTCCCCTCGCCGCGCACCCGGCGCCACAGGTCAACGCCGTAGCCGCCGAACCGGTTGCTCACCTCGTCGGCGCCGAACGCCGCGAACTCCCCCAGCCGGACCAGGCCGAGCCGGCGCAGCAGGTCGACCAGGCGCCGCCCCTCCTCGCCGTCGTCGGCGAGCGCGGTCACCGGCAGGTCCCGCAGGTACGACGCCGAGCCGCCCGCCGGGACCACGGTGCACCCCTGCGGCGGCGCCGCCCGGGCGGCCCGCTCGGCGGTGTAGAGGTCGTCAGCGACGCCGGTCCGGCAGTCCCAGACCCCGAGGCCGACCAGCTGCTCGGCGAGCAGGGCGGCGGCGGCCTCCTCGCCGCCGTGGTAGCGGCCGGGGGCGCTCACCGCGAGCAGGCCGGGGCGGATCGGCGCGATGCCGGGGCGGAGCTCCTCGACCGCGGCGAGCACCGGCTCGAACCAGCGGGCGTCGCGCTCGGGGCCGTCGGCGAGCAGGAGCAGCTCGGGGCAGCGCGCCTGCGCGTCGCGGCGGCGCTGCCCGCGGCGTACCCCCTCGGCGCGGGCGGCGGCGTTGCAGACCGTCACCCGGTTGGCCGAGAGGACGGCCGCGGGCGTGGTCCGGCCCGCACGCACGCCGTCAGCGCCGTCGGGGCCGTCGGTGCCGTCGGAGTCAGCGCGCTCCATCAGCGCCGCGGTCACCGACCAGTCCGGGCACCAGACCACCAGGACCCGGGGCACGCTAGCCCGCCACCGAGCCCGAGCCGGCGCCCCAGGAGACGCCCTCTGCGTCCTCGCCGAACGGCAGCACGACCTCGCCGGCGCGCGGCCGACCGGTGCCGCGCACCGCGACGGACGCCCGATGCCGGCGCAGCCGCCCGTACCCCTGCCCCAGCCCCTCCCAGCGGGTCTCGGTGGCGGTGATCGTGGCGTCGCAGCGCGGCCACTCGCCGTGCACCACGAGGACCGCGGAGCGGGCGCGCAGCCGCGCCTCGAGGACGGAGGCGGACTTGGGGTCGATCCGCCCCGCCGGGCGCAGCACGACCACCCGGAGCACGTCCACGAGCGCCGCGCAGACCTCGACCCAGTGCTCGCCGGGCGAGGGGACCAGGACCGTGCGGGTCAGGTCGACGCCGAGCTGGTGGGCGGCCTCGACGCCGAAGTCGGACCAGCCGACGAAGCCGACCCAGTCCCCCGCCGCCGAGGCGCCGGCGGCGAGCGCCATCGCCAGGGAGGCGGTGTCGACGGCGTACGTGCCACCGGTGCGCAGCGCGACCAGCCCGTCGAGGGCGGGCGACACCGGCACGCCGAGGCGCGACGGACCTCCCTCGAGCGCCTGGATCCGCCCGCGCAGCTGCGCGAGGACGGACTCGTCGACGGCCGTTGCTCCCACCCGACCATTGTCGAACACATGTTCGATCCGGGCAAGCGGAATGGCCTAGACCGGTGGGTGTTTGGGCGTCGTCACATCCCGATTGGCCCCTTTCGGCCCGAATTCGGGGCCAATCGGGATGTGACGACGCGCCCCACGCGCAACAGCCACCCGACAGGTCAGGTGCGCTTGCGCTTCTCCCGCGGTCGCACCTGGAGGACGATCGGGGTGCCGACGAAGCCGAACTCCTCGCGCAGCCGCCGCTCGATGAACCGCTCGTACCCGGCGTCGAGCTTGCCGGTGGTGAACAGCACGAAGGTCGGCGGCGAGGTCGACGGCTGGGTGCCGAAGAGCACCCGCGGCTGCTTGCCGCCCCGCACCGGGTGCGGGTGCTCGGCCACCAGCCGGCCGAGGAACGCGTTGAGGGCGCCGGTCGGGACCCGGGTCTCCCAGCCCGCGATGGCGCGGTCCAGCGCCGGGACCAGCCGGTCGACGTGCCAGCCGGTCTTGGCGGTGATGTTGATCCGCGGCGCCCACTGGACCTGGACCAGGTCGCGCTCGATCTCGCGGTCGAGGTAGTAGCGGCGCTCGTCGTCGACGGTGTCCCACTTGTTGAAGGCGATGATCAGCGCCTTGCCGGCCTCGCGGACCTCCTGGAGGATCCGCATGTCCTGCTCGGCGACGGACTGGCCGGCGTCGAGGACCAGCACGCAGACCTCGGCCCGCTCGATCGCCGTCGTGGTGCGCAGCCAGGCGTAGTACTCGTGGCCCGACGCCTCCTTGACCCGCTTGCGGATGCCGGCGGTGTCGATGAACCGCCACTCCCGGCCGCCGAGCTCGATCAGCTCGTCCACGGGGTCGACGGTGGTGCCCGCGACGTTGTCGACGACCACCCGCTCCTCCCCGGCGAGCTTGTTGAGCAGCGAGGACTTGCCGACGTTCGGGCGGCCGACGATGGCGATCCGGCGGGGACCGCCGACCTCCTCCTCGACCTCCTCCGCCTCGGGCAGCACCGAGAGGATCGCGTCGAGCAGGTCGCCGGAGCCGCGGCCGTGCAGCGCCGAGACCGAGAGCGGCTCGCCCAGGCCGAGGTTCCACAGGCCGTAGGCCTCCGCCTCGACGCGCTCGTCGTCGACCTTGTTGGCGGCCAGCACCACCGGCTTGCCGGACTTGCGCAGCACCTTCACGACCGCCTCGTCGGCGTCCGTGATCCCGACGGCGGCGTCGACCACGAAGAGCACCGCGTCGGCCAGCGAGACGGCGATCTCGGCCTGGACCTTGATCCGCTCCGCCATCCCCTTCGCGTCGGGGTCCCAGCCGCCGGTGTCGACCAGCGTGAAGGCGCGGCCGCCCCACTCGGCGTCGTAGGAGACCCGGTCGCGGGTCACGCCCGGGATGTCCTCGACCACGGCCTCCCGGCGCCCGAGGATCCGGTTGACCAGGGACGACTTGCCAACGTTGGGGCGGCCGACCACGGCCAGGACCGGGAGGTTGATGTCAGTCATCGGATTCCTTCGCGAGCTCGATCTCCGGCAGCGGACCGGGGAGCTCCCGACCGGTCTCGCTGAGGGCGGCGGCGAGTTCCTCGCGCATCCGCCCGTGCAACAACGCGCTGAGAGCGCCCACCTGTTCCGCCGTGCGCGGCCATGAGTGGAGAGTCACAGGGATCGGGGTGCCGACCACGAGGTCGATCCTGTCACCCTTCGGCGGCAGGGAACCACTCGCGCCGCCCGGCACCCGGCTCCCCACGAACGTCAGCGGTACGACGGGGGCGCCCGTCACCATCGCCAGGTAGGCCGCGCCGCGCCGGAACGTGCGCAGCTCGCCGCCCCCGCGCGTCCCCTCCGGGAACACCCCGACCACGCCACCCTCGCGCAGCACCCGGACCGCGGTACGGACCGCGCCGGGGTCGACGCGGAACCGGTCCAGCGGCACCTGGCCGGCCAGCCGCAGGAACGCCCCGCCCAGCGGCGAGGCGAACATCTCGATCTTGGTCAGCGCGTGCACCGGCCGCGGCGCGAAGAGCGCCATCAGGGGGCCGTCGACGAGCCCGATGTGGTTGGCGGCGAGCACCACCGGCCCCGTGGCCGGGAAGCGCTCGGGGTGGTGCACCCGGACGTCGTACCGCCGCCGGACCAGCCAGCGCGCGGCCGGGCGCCCGCCCGCGAGCAGCCAGCGGGTCGGCGTGGCGACGCGGTCGCTCCGAGGGTGCTGCCGGTGGGCCCCGCGCTCGTCGGGGTCCAGTCTCATGACCCGCCGACGGCGGTCATGCCCTCCTCGACCAGGCCGGCGACCAGGTCGACGACCTGCTCCAGGGTCTGGTGCGTGGAGTCGATGTGGATCGCGCCGTGGACGCGGGTCAGCGGCGCCACCGCGCGGCCGGAGTCGATCTTGTCGCGGGCGAGCAGCGACGCCTCGGTGGCGCCGACGTCGGCGCCGCCGTTCTCCAGCGCGCGCCGCGCGGCACGGGCGGCGGGGTCGGCGGTCAGGTAGACCTTGACCTCGGCCTGCGGCCAGACCACGGAGGCGATGTCGCGGCCCTCGACGACGATGCCGCCCTCGCCCACGAGCTCGCGCTGCAGGGCGACCAGGCGCTCGCGCACCGCGGGCACCGCGCTGACCGGGGAGACGGCCGCGTTGACGGCGTCGGTGCGGATCTCCACCGACACGTCGGTCCCGTCGACGGCGATGGTCGGGCCCAGCGGGTCGGTGCCGGAGACGATGTCGGGCCGGCCGGCGGCCGCGGCGACCGCGTCGGCGTCGTGGACGTCGATCCCCTGGGCGAGCATCCACCAGGTCATCGCCCGGTACTGGGCGCCGGTGTCGAGGTAGCGCAGCCCGAGGCGGTCGGCGACCGCGCGGCAGGTGCTGGACTTGCCGGACCCGGAGGTGCCGTCGACGGCCACGACCACCCCGGAGGTCTGCGCCACGGAGGCGGGGCGGGCCGGGTCGGAGGCGGGGTGCGGGGCGTCGTTCACGGGCCGCAATCCTACCGGTGAGCGGCCCAACCCCTCGATTCGAGCGCCCCCAGCAGCTCCTCCGCGTGCTCCGCGGCGACGTCGAGCTCGACCAGGCCGACCAGGCGTCCGGGGTCGTGGTCGATCCGCACGTCCTCAATGTTGACGCCGCTGTCGCCGGCGTCGGCGAAGAGCCGGGCCAGCTCGCCCGGGTGGTCCGGTACGGCGACGACGACGGCGACCATCGGGCGCGGCGGCCCGCCGTGCTTGCCGGGGATCGCGAGGGTGCCGGCGACGCCGTGCGCGAGCAGCGACGCGAGGCCCGCGCGGTCACCGTCGCGGACAGCGTCGAGGGCGAGGTCGAGGCGGTCGCGCAGCTCGCCCAGGAGCGCCGCGACGGCCGTCGCGTTGCCGCCGATGATCTGGCTGTAGAGGCCGGGGTCGCCGGCGGCGATCCGGGTCACGTCCCGCACGCCCTGGCCCGAGAGCGCCAGGTGGTCGGCCGACGCGCCGGCCAGGGTGCCGGCGACCAGCGCCGAGACCAGGTGCGGCACGTGCGAGGTGCGGGCGACTGCACGGTCGTGTTCCTCCGGGCGCATCCGCACCACGACGCCGCCGCAGACCTCGGCCAGCGCCTCGACCAGCCGGACGCCGGCGGCCCGGGCGTCCGCGGCGGGGGTGACCGCCCACGGGCGGCCGTCGAAGAGGGCGGCCGAGGCGGCCAGCGGACCGGAACGCTCGCTGCCCGCCATCGGGTGGCTGCCGACGTACCGGTCGAGCCCGGGCTGCCCGGCCAGCGCGTCCAGGGGCGCCAGCTTCACGCTGCCGACGTCGGTGACCACGGCGTCCGGCGAGGCGACGAGGGCGGCGCGGATCGCCTCCGCGAGGTGGTCCGGCGGCACCGCGACGACGACCAGCTCCGGGGTGTCCCCCGGCTCGGCGGGGCGTCCGGCGCCGAGGCCGGAGGCGGTCCGCACGTGGTCGGGGTCGAGGTCGCTGAGCAGTACCTCGAGGCCGGCCCGGCGGCAGGCCAGCGCCACGGAGGTGCCGATCAGCCCGGTGCCGACGACCTGGACGGGTCCGGTCAGGACGGAGGTGGAGGCTTCGGGCACGGCCGACAGCGTACTCACGCGCGAGGGCCGCGCCCGCGACCGCCCGCACCCGGTGACCGGTCGGTAATGCCACGAGAACACGCCTCACCTGCGAGAATCGCCCGGTGACCGAGCTCTCCGGCGCTCCGGAGGGCGCGCGCATCCTGGCCCTCCCGGCCTTCGCGCCCGGCCCGACGCCGCCCGGCGAGGGCGCGGATCTCGTGCTCCACCTCGCCGAGGCGATCCACTCCAGCCTCGATCTCGAGGCCGTGCTGCAGTCGGTCACGGACGCCGCCACCGGCCTCGCCGGCGCCGAGTTCGGCGCCTTCTTCTACAACGCCGTCGACGGCAACGGCGACATGTACCACCTCGTCGTGCTCTCCGGCGCGGACCGGGAGGCCTTCGCCTCGATGCCGGCGCCGCGCATCACGCCGCTGTTCCACCCGACCTTCTCCGGTACCGAGACGGTCCGCATCGAGGACCTGGCGACGTACGCCGGCGACGCCGACCTGCCGCCCGGCCACCTCCCGCTGCGCAGCTACCTGGCCACCCCCGTCATCGGGCGCGACGGCGTGGTGATCGGGGCGCTGCTCTTCGGCCATGCGATGCCGGGAGCGTTCACCGCCACCAGCGAGGAGCGCGTCAAGGCGGTCGCCGCAGCCGCCGCGATCGCGGTCGAGAACGCCCGTCTGTTCGAGCGCGAGCAGGCCAGCCGCGAGCGGGCCGAGTGGCTGGTGTTCGCGACCTCGTGGCTCAACTCCGTGACGTCCGCTCTGGCGACCGCGACCACCGCGCACGAGGCGCTGCTCGCGGTCCGGAACTGCACCCTGGTGCACGGGACCCCGGGCCTGATCGGCGTCGGGTTCGCCGACCGCTCGCGGACCGTCGGCCTGCACTCGCCGCACCCGACGGACCTGGACCCGACCGCGACCTGGTCGAGCCGCGGGCCCGACCTCAGCCGGTTCGCCGCGCTCACCCGGTCCGGACCGGTCGCGTACCCGACCCGCGCCGCCCTCGAGGCCGCGCACCCGGACCTGGCCGCCGCGCTGCCGACGGTGAAGGCGCTCGCCGCCCTGCCGATGACCGGCGAGAGCCGGCGTCACGGTGCGCTCGTCTCCTGCTGGGGCGTGGAGCGCGAGTTCGGCGCCGAGAGCCTGCGGGTGATCCAGTCCGCCGCGGACCAGGTGGCCACGTCGCTGCAGCGCATCGAGCACCGCCGAGGCGAGCAGGCGGCCCGCGACCAGCTGCGCCGACGGCTCGTCGAGCTGACCGAGGTCTCCCGGCTCTTCCAGCGCTCGCTCCTCCCCCAGCACCTGGCGGAGCCGGACGGCCTGGACGTGGCGGTGCGCTACGAGCCCGCGGCGGACGACGCGGAGGTCGGCGGCGACTGGTACGACCTGGTCGCCGCGCCCGACGGATCGGTCACGCTCGTCGTCGGCGACGTCGAGGGCCACTCGTACTCGGCGGCGACCGTGATGGGCGAGGTCTCCTCGGCGCTGCGCGCCTACCTCGCCGAGGGGCACCCGGTCGACACCGCGCTCACGCTGGTGAACCCGACCGTCGAGCTGGCCGGCGTCCTGGTCACCTGCTGCCTGGTCAACATCGACCCCGCGACCGGCGCTGTCGAGATCGCCCGCGCGGGTCACGCCCACCCGGTGGTCCGCGACGCCGTCGGGACCCGCGAGCTCGAGGTCGCCGGCGGGCCGCCGCTGGGCCTCCCCGGCTCCGTCTGGCCGGTGACCACGCTGTCGGCCCGGCCGGGCGACCGTCTCGTGCTCTTCACCGACGGCCTTGTCGAGCGTCGCGGCATCGACCTGGACGACCGGATGGCGCTCCTGGTGGGGCAGGTCGCCGACTGCGACGGGGACGCGGCCTCCTGCGCCACGGCGGTGCTGGAGCGGATGGGCCGGGTCGGCGACGACGTGGCGCTCGTGGTCGCCGACCTGCTCCGCGACTGACCCCGCGGGTCGGCACACGACCCACCGAGCGGAGCGCGAGTCGGCAGAAACTTTCTGCCCACTCGCGCCGTGCGGCGTCAGCTTGTGCCGACTCGCGCCCGGGGTCAGAGCCCCGCGGACTCCAGCAGCTGCCCCAGCTCGTCGTCGGTGAGGTCGCGCAGCTGACCGGACGGCAGCGTGCCGAGCTCGACGGGACCGAACCGGGTGCGGCTCAGCCGGCGGACGGGGTGGCCGACCTGGTCCAGCAGCCGGCGGACGATGCGGTTGCGGCCCTCGTGGATCACCAGCTCGATGATCGACTTCTCGGCGCGGGTGTCGATCAGCCGCGCGCGACGCACCTCGACCGGCCCGTCCTCGAGCTCGACGCCGGCCAGGAGCTCGGCGAGCGTGCCCTTGGAGATCCGGCCGACGACCTCGGCCACGTAGGTCTTCTCGACCTCGAACGAGGGGTGCGCCATCCGGTGGGCGAACTCACCGTCGTTGGTGAGCAGCAGCAGGCCCGAGGTGTCGGTGTCGAGCCGGCCGACGTGGAAGAGCCGCTCGGGCCGGTCGGAGACCAGGTCGGTGATCGTACGGCGGCCCTCGGGGTCCGACATCGTCGAGACGACCCCGCGCGGCTTGTTGAGCACGAGGTAGACGTGCGCGGAGACCGGGGGCAGGCGCTTGCCCGACACCTTGATCACCGCGGTGCGCGGGTCGACCTTCGTGCCGAGCCGCGTCACCACCTCGCCGTCCACCTCGACCTCGCCGTCGAGCATCAGCTCCTCGCACCGGCGTCGCGAGGCGACGCCGGACTGCGCGAGCAGCTTCTGCAGCCGGATCTGGCCGTCCTCGTCGGTGACGATCTCGCGGCTCATCGGGCCGCCTCCGGACCGGGCTCGGCGGGCGGCGCGGGCGCCGGGGCGGTCACGCGCTCCAGCTCGGCCTCCAGCTCGTCGAGCTCGGGCAGGTGCGGCGCCAGGTCGGGCAGCTCGTCGAGCGAGAGGATGCCGATCCGCTCCAGGAAGTAGGTGCTGGTGCGGTAGAGCGTCGCCCCGTGCTCGCCGTCGCGGCCGGCCTCCTCCACCAGTCCGCGGTTGAGCAGGGTGCGCATCACGCCGTCGACGTTGACCCCGCGGATCGCCGAGACCCGCGCCCGGGAGACCGGCTGCTGGTAGGCCACCACCGCGAGGGTCTCCAGCGCCGCCTGCGTGAGCCGCGCCTGCTGGCCCTCGAGGACGAACGCCTCCACGACGGTGGCGAACTCGGCACGGGTGTAGAAGCGCCAGCCGCCCGCGACGTTGCGCAGGTCGAAGCCGCGGCCCTGGGCGTCGTACTCGGCGGCGAGCTCGGCGAGCGTCGCGGCGACCGCCGCGGCGGGGTGGCCGACGGCGGCGGCGAGGGCCACCTCGTCCAGCGGCTCGTCGGCGACCATCAGCACCGCCTCGAGGGCGGGCCGCAGCTCGACGACGGGTACGTCGAGCGCCTCGTCGGTCTGATCGGTCATCGGGGCTCCTCCTGGGCCGGGGCGTCGGGCCCATTCTCCGCCTCGCCACCCTCGACCGGCACGCCCGGGGTGTCGGCGGGGGTCTCCGGCGGCGCGCCGTCGAACTCGTCGGTGATCTCGATGTCCTCGTCGGTGCCGGTCCACCGCAGCGTCAGCTCGCCGAGGGGGGTCACCTGGTCGAAGGAGACCGCGCCCTCCCGGAACAGCTCGAGCAGGGACAGGAAGCGCGCGACCGTGGTCAGCGTGTCCGGCGAGTCGCCGCACAGCGCCCGGAAGGTCATGGTGCCGCTGCGGCGCAACCGGTCCATCACCACCACCGCCTGCTCCCGGACGCTGACCGCGGGCGCGTGGATGTGGTGCATCGGCAGCTGCAGCTCCGGCTTGGGGGCCAGGGCCTTGGCCGCCAGCGCCGCGAAGGCGTCCAGGCCGATGCCGATCAGCACCTCGGGCAGCAGGCCCGCGAACCTCTCTTCGAGGCCGACAGCGCGCGGGAACCGCTTCGCCTCGACCTCGACGCGCTCGCCGAGCACCGCGGCGATCTGCTTGTAGGCGCGGTACTGCAGCAGCCGCGCGAAGAGGAGGTCGCGCGCCTCGAGCAGCGCGAGGTCCTCCTCGTCCTCGACGTCGCCGGCCGGGAGCAGCCGGGCGGCCTTGAGGTCGAGCAGGGTCGCGGCGACCAGCAGGAACGAGGTGGTCTCCTCGAGGTCCGCGTCCGGCAGCTGCTTGATGTGGGCGATGAACTCGTCGGTGACCTGCGACAGCGCGATCTCGGTGACGTCCAGCTTGTGCTTGGAGATCAGGCTGAG
The DNA here is from genome assembly GCF_040191335.1 of Nocardioides sp. YIM 152588. Taxonomy (NCBI): domain Bacteria; kingdom Bacillati; phylum Actinomycetota; class Actinomycetes; order Propionibacteriales; family Nocardioidaceae; genus Nocardioides; species Nocardioides sp. YIM 152588. Next base: position 42,522 of record NZ_JBEGDJ010000026.1, read on the forward strand.
CAGCAGGTCGAACGGGCCCTCGAAGTTGTCGAGGCGGACCTCGAACGGGTTACTCACGCAGGCGCCTGACGAGCGCGGAGTCCTCCCCCTGCGCCTCGAAGTCCGCCAGGACCAGTCCCACGGCCTCGCGCACGAGGCGGCCGCGGTCGACCACCAGGCCGTGCTCGCCGCGCAGCTGGAGCCGGGTCTGCTCCAGCTGCATCAGCTCGGCGGCGGTCACGTAGACCGTGATCTTCTCGTCGTGCCGGATGCGGCCGCTGGGCTTCTTGCCGGTCGTCTCCGCCGGCTGCTCCGACTGCTCCGGGGCGTCGGGAACCGCGCGCACCGCGGAGTTCTTCTTGCGGCCCTTCGCCGAGTCCGCGCCGTCGGACGTGGCGCGGAACAGGTCGTCGGCCGCGGGCATGCTCACGCGTCGGCCCACCGCTGCGCCACCTCCTTCGCCAGCTGCCGGTAGGCGTCCGCGCCGGCGGACGAGGACGCGTAGGAGGTGATCGGCTCGCCGGCCACGGTCGAGTCGGAGAACTTGACCGTACGACGGATGACGGTGTGGAACACCTTGTCGCCCCACGCCTGGACCAGGCGCTCGAGGACCTCGCGGCCGTGCAGGGTGCGGCCGTCGTACATGGTGCCCAGGACGCCGTCGACCTCCAGGCGCGGGTTGAGGCGCGCCTTCACCTTGTCGATGGTGGTCTTGAGCAGCGCGACGCCGCGCAGCGCGAAGTACTCGCACTCCAGCGGCACGATCACGCCGTCGGAGGCGGTCAGCGCGTTGACGGTGAGCAGGCCGAGCGAGGGCTGGCAGTCGATCAGGATGACGTCGTACTCGGCGACCGCCGGCGCGAGGACGCGCTGCAGCGTCTGCTCGCGGGCCACCTCGTGGACCAGCTGCACCTCGGCGGCGGAGAGGTCGATGTTCGACGGCAGCAGGTCGACGCCCGGGACGCCCGAGGGCACGACGACGTCGTGGAAGTCGGTCTCGGGGTCCATCAGCAGGTTGTAGACCGTCAGGTCCATCTCGTGCGGGTTGAGCCCGAGGCCGACCGAGAGGGAGCCCTGCGGGTCGAAGTCGACCAGCAGCACCTTGCGGCCGTACTCGGCCAGCGAGGCGCCGAGGTTGATCGTGGTGGTGGTCTTGCCGACGCCACCCTTCTGGTTGCACATCGAGATCACGCGGGCGTTGCCGTGCTCGGCGATCGGCTCGGGGTCGCGCAGCACGGGAATCGGCCGGCCGGTGGGGCCGAGCTGGCCCTTGGGCTTCGGCGCGGGGTCCGCGGACTCGGGCGCGGTGAACGGCAGCATCGGCATCGGCGGGGCGACCTTCTCCGCCGGGGCGGGCTCGGGCCGAGCGAACGGCAGCGGGGCCGAGGCCTCCTGCGCGCCGCCCAGCGGGGGCAGCTCCGACGAGGGGCGCGGCACCCGCGGGGGCATGTCGGGCGCGCTGCTGGAGCCGAAGTATCCACCGACCATCGCGGTTCACCTCTTGTCTGGGGGTGACGGGGTCCGTCACGGATGTCGTGGGCCCCTTCCCCAGGGCCCCGTGCACCACCGATCCAACAATGTCGACACGGAGACATTGCGGCGACGCGCCGCAGCGAGCGCGACGAATATCGACACGGCGACACCGGCGCCCCCTCGGAGTCCGCGTCAGCCGCCGAGGCAGCGCATCGCCACGGTCCGTACGACGGCCTCGCCGGCCTCGTCGGAGGCGGCCAGGTCGACCTCGGCCTCGATCACCCAGTCGTGGTGCCCCTCGGGGTCGTGGATCGTCTGGGTCGCCGACCACGTCCCGGCCCCCTTCTCCACCCGCAGCAGCGACGGGCCGCGGGCGTCGGCGTCGAGCAGCACCTTGTTGTGCTCGGCGTAGTACTCCTCCAGCGCGTCGTCCCAGTCCTGGCGGGAGAAGTCGGGCTTCTCCAGGCCGTCGACCGCGGCCAGCCCGTCGACGTCGTCGCGCGCGACCAGCTCGACGCGGCGCCACAGCGCGTTGCGCACCATCACCTCGAAGACCCGCCCCTGGGCGGAGAGCGGGCGGGGCGGCGGCGGGGGCGCGTCGAGGTGCGTGTCGGCGGTGATCCGTTCGGGGTGGGTCAGCGTCTCCCACTCGTCGAGGAGCGACGAGTCGACCTGACGCACCGTCTCCCCCAGCCAGTCGACCAGCAGCTCCAGCTCGGGGGTGCGCAGGGAGGCCGGGACGGTCTGCCGCAGCGCCCGGTAGGCGTCGGTGAGGTAGCGCAGCACCAGCCCCTCGGAGCGCGCCACGCCGTAGCGGCTGACCAGGGCCGTGAAGCCCATACCCTCCTCCCACATCTGGCGCACCACCGACTTGGGCATCAGGGCGTCGACCGCGAGCCACGGGTGCCGCTCGCGGTAGGTCTCGTAGAGCGGCTCCAGCAGGTCGGCGAGCGGCTCGGGCCAGGTGATCTCCTCGACCAGCGCCATCCGCTCGTCGTACTCCACGCCGTCGGCCTTGAGCGCCGCGATCGCCTCGCCGCGTGCCTCGTGCCGCTGGGCGAGCAGCAGCGGGCGCGGCGCCTCCAGCACCGCCTCGACCACGGAGACCAGGTCCAGCGTGTACGTCGCGGAGTCGGGGTCGAGCACCTCCAGCGCGGCCAGGGCGAAGTGGGACAGCGGCTGGTTCAGCGCGAAGTCCTCGGGCAGCGCCTCGGTGAGCACGTAGCGCCGCCCGAAGCCGTCGACCTCGTCGAGGCGGGTCAGCACCTCGGAGGCGACCAGGCTGCGCGCGAGCCGGACCGCCCGCTTGGCGAGGCGCAGCTGGGTGCGCCGGTCCTCGTGGTTGTCGGTCAGCAGCCGGCGCATCACCGCGAAGGCGTCCTCCTCGCGGGAGGCGACGTTGACCAGCATCGCGTTGTCGACCTTCATCTGGGACTTCAGCCGCTCGGGCCTGCCCTCGACCAGCTTCGTGAAGGTGGCCTCGGTCCACACCACCGAGCCCTCGGGCGCCTTCTTCAGCTGCGCCTTGGACTTCCGCTTGGCGAGCTTGGCGTCGCTCATCGCGGCGTTCTTGGCCGCAGCCTTCGCCTTCGCCTTCTCGTTCTCGATCACGAACTCGGGCGCCTGCACCACGACGTACCCGGCCGTGTCGAAGCCGGCGCGGCCGGCGCGACCGGCGATCTGGAGGAACTCCCGGGTCCGCAGCACCCGCTGCCGGCTGCCGTCGAACTTGGCCAGGCCGGTGAACAGCACGGTCCGGATCGGCACGTTGATGCCGACGCCGAGGGTGTCGGTGCCGCAGATGACGGTGAGCAGCCCGGCCTGGGCGAGCTGCTCGACGAGGCGCCGGTAGCGGGGCAGCATCCCCGCGTGGTGCACGCCGATGCCGTTGCGCAGCAGCTTGGACAGGGTGGTGCCGAAGCCGGCGGCGAACCGCACCCCGGCGAGCCGCTCGGCGATCTCCTCGCGCGGCTTCTTGAAGCCGGCGGCCAGCAGCGAGGTGCCGTGCTCGACGGCGGCGGCCTGGGTGAAGTGGACCACGTAGACGGGGCCCTGGCCGGTGCTGACCAGCTCCTCGAGCGTCTCCGCCACCGGCGTCAGCGACCACGTGAACGTCAGCGGCACCGGCCGCTCGGCCTGGTCGACGACGGCGGTCTCCCGTCCGTTGCGGCGGGTCAGGTCCTCTGCCAGCTCGGTGACGTCGCCGAGGGTGGCCGACATCAGCAGGAACTGCGCCTGCGGCAGCTCGATCAGCGGCACCTGCCACGCCCAGCCGCGTCCGGGCTCACCGTAGAAGTGGAACTCGTCCATCACGACCATGCCCACGTCGGCCTGCGCGCCCTCGCGCAGCGCGATGTTGGCCAGCACCTCGGCGGTGCAGCAGATGATCGGTGCGTCGGCGTTCACGGCGACGTCGCCGGTGAGCATGCCGACGTCCTCGGCGCCGAAGGTGGCGCACAGCTCGAAGAACTTCTCGCTGACCAGCGCCTTGATCGGCGCGGTGTAGAACGTGACCCGGTCGTCGGCCTGGGCGACCATCGCGGCCGCCATCGCGACCAGCGACTTGCCGGAGCCGGTCGGCGTCGCCAGCACGACGTTGTTGCCGGCCATCAGCTCCAGGGCCGCCTCCTCCTGGTGCGGGTAGAGCTCGAGGCCACGCTCGGCGGCGTGCTCGAGGATCCGCTCGTAGGCGCGATCGGCGGCGGTACTGCTCTGGTTCATCAGTTCCTTCAGTCGTCCCGCGCCCGCGGGTGCGCGGTGGCGAAGACCTCGCGCAGGTTGTCGACGGTCACGAGCGTGTAGATCTGGGTGGTGGTCACCGAGGCGTGGCCCAGGAGCTCCTGGACGACCCGGACGTCGGCGCCGCCGTCGAGGAGGTGCGTGGCGAACGAGTGCCGCAGGGTGTGCGGGGAGACGTCGCTGCCGAGTCCGGCCCGCTCGGCGGCCTTGACCAGCACGGCCCACGCGGACTGGCGCGACAGCCTGCCGCCGCGGGCGTTGAGGAACAGCGCCGCCCCACCCGCGGCGGACCCGACCAGGGCGGGGCGCCCCCGCACGAGGTACGCCGACAGCGCCTGCCGCGCGTAGGAGCCGACGGGCACCAGCCGCTCCTTGCCGCCCTTGCCGCGCAGCAGCACGACGGCGTCCTCGGGGTCGTCCTCCAGCACCGCCGAGACGTCGTCGACGTCCAGCCCGACGACCTCCGAGATCCGGGCGCCGGTGCCGTAGAGGATCTCCAGCAGCGCCCGGTCGCGCAGCGCGAGCGGGGTGTCGTCGGCGCCGGCGGCCTCGAGGAGCGCCTCGACGTCGGAGAGCGGCAGCGCCTTGGGCAGCCGCTTGGCCGGCGTCGGCGGCCGCACCCCGGCGGCGGGGTCGGCCACGGCCAGCCCGTCGCGGACGGCGAACTTGTGGAACCCGCGCACCGCGACCACGGTGCGGGCGGCCGAGGCCGCGCCCAGCGGCGGGTGGTCGGCGTCGCCCTCGCGCAGCCGCATCAGGAACTCGGTCACCGTCGTCGGCGTGACCGCGTCGAGCTCGTCGATCCCGGCCCGGTCCAGGAACTCGCAGTAGCGGCGCAGGTCGCGGCGGTAGGAGACCAGCGTGTTGGCCGCGAGGCCCTTCTCGACGCCGAGGTGGTCGAGGTAGGTGCGGACCGCTCGGTCGAGGGTCACGGCACTGCTCACCGCCTCAGGCTAGGGCATGTCTCCCGGGCCGGCGTCGTCACCCGGTACGACGCCGGGCCGCCGCGTGGGCGAGCACCGCCTGGACCGTGGGGCCGTCGGCGACGGTGCCGTCCAGGATCCGCTCGACCAGCGCGTCGAAGGGCACCCAGAAGGTCTCCAGCTCCGCCTCCTCGTGCTCCGGCTCGAAGCCGCCGCGGTCCGCGGGGCTGAGGCCGCGGGCGAGGAAGAAGTGGAGTCGCTCCTCGGTGTAGCCGGGCGAGCTGTAGGTGGAGAGCAGCGGGGTCCACTCGCTGGCGGCGAGCCCCGCCTCCTCGACGAGCTCGCGCCGGGCCACCTCGATCGGCTCCTCGTCCGGGGCGTCGCGCACCCCGGCGGGCAGCTCGACCAGCCGGTGGCCGGTGGCGTGCCGGTACTGGCGCTGGCAGAGCACCCGATCCTCGTCGTCGATGGCGAGCACCACCACCGCGCCCGGGTGCTCGACGACGAAGCGCCGGAAGGGCGCCTCGTCGTCGGCACCGGGTCGGGTGACCAGGTCACTGCGCAGCGCGACCACCCAGCCGCTGCGGAAGACCTCGTCGGTCTCGAGGACGGGCCAGGTCTCCGGCAGGTCCTCGGGTGCGCCGCCGGCCACGCTCAGGCGTCGACGTCGGCGGTCTCGACCTGCGCCTCGACCGGGGACTCGTCGATCTCGGCGTGCAGGTTGCTGTCGTCGATCTCGAGGCGGGTCTCCCGCTGGCGCTTGATCGCCGCCTTGACCAGGCCCGCGAACAGCGGGTGGGGGCGGGTCGGGCGCGACTTCAGCTCCGGGTGGGCCTGCGTGCCGATGTAGAACGGGTGGACGTCGCGCGGCAGCTCGACGAACTCGACCAGGTCGAGGTCCGGGTTGAGGCCGGAGAAGACCAGGCCGGCGTCCTGGAGCGCCGTGCGGTAGCCGTTGTTGACCTCGTAGCGGTGCCGGTGCCGCTCCTCGATCATCTCGGCGCCGTACAGCTCGCGGGCCAGGGTGCCGCCGCCGAGCTTGGCCGGGTAGGCGCCGAGGCGCATCGTGCCGCCGAGGTCGCCGCCGCCGTGGACGATGTCCTTCTGCTCCTCCATCGTCGCGATCACCGGCTCCGCGGTGTCGGGGTCGAACTCGGTGGAGCCGGCCGTGGCGAGGCCCAGCTCGGTGCGCGCGTACTCGATCACCATGCACTGCAGGCCGAGGCAGAGGCCCAGCGTCGGGATCTGGTGGGTGCGCGCGTAGGTCAGGGCGCCGAGCTTGCCCTCGAGGCCGCGGATGCCGAAGCCGCCCGGCACGCAGATCGCGTCCACGTCGGAGAGCTGCTTGGCGGCGCCGGCCGGGGTCTCGCACTCGTCGGAGGGGATCCAGCGCAGCTCGACCTTGGCCTCGTTGGCGAAGCCGCCGGCGCGCAGCGCCTCGGCCACCGAGAGGTAGGCGTCGTGCAGGTCGATGTACTTGCCGACCAGGGCGACGGTGACGTGCTCCTTGGGGTGGTGCACGCGGCGCAGCAGGTCGTCCCAGAGCGTCCAGTCGACGTCGCGGAACGGCAGGTTCAGGCGGCGCACGACGTAGGCGTCGAGGCCCTCGCGGTGCAGCACCTTGGGGATGTCGTAGATCGAGGGGGCGTCGGCGGCGGTGACCACCGCGTCCTCGTCGACGTCGCACATCAGCGAGATCTTGCGCTTGATGCCCTGCGGCAGCTCGCGGTCGGCGCGGCAGACGATCGCGTCGGGCTGGATGCCGACCTGGCGCAGCGCGGCCACGGAGTGCTGGGTGGGCTTCGTCTTCAGCTCGCCGGACGGGCCGATGAACGGCACCAGCGAGACGTGCAGGAAGAAGCAGTTGTCGCGGCCGATCTCGTGGCGCACCTGCCGGGCGGCCTCGAGGAACGGGAGCGACTCGATGTCGCCGACGGTGCCGCCGATCTCGGTGATCACCACGTCGACCGGGTCGGAGCCGTGGCCCATGGCCAGAATCCGGTCCTTGATCTCGTTGGTGATGTGCGGGATCACCTGGACGGTGTCGCCGAGGTACTCGCCCTTGCGCTCCTTGGCGATCACCGAGGAGTACACCTGACCGGTCGTCACGTTGGCGATCTGGTTGAGGTCGGTGTCGAGGAACCGCTCGTAGTGGCCGACGTCGAGGTCGGTCTCCGCGCCGTCGTTGGTGACGAAGACCTCGCCGTGCTGGAACGGGTTCATCGTCCCGGGGTCCACGTTCAGGTACGGGTCGAGCTTCTGCATCGTGACCCGCAGGCCGCGCGAGCGCAGCAGCCGACCGAGGCTCGAGGCCGTGAGTCCCTTGCCCAGGGAGGAGGCCACTCCTCCGGTCACGAAGAGGTGCTTTGCCTGCCGAAAAGATCCGCTACCGGGCGCCATGTTCACGGGATTCCATCCTATCCGTTCGAGGCTCAACTAGCACGCTGGCGGGACTCGTGTCGCCGGCGCGTGTCGCGAGCGGCCCCGTGTTCCTCCTGCGCGAGGTCGAGGAGCTCGCGGGCGTGCGCGAGTGCCGTGTCGGAGCCGGCGAGGCCGGCCATCATCCGGGAGAGCTCGTTCTCCCGGCCCGCGTCGTCGAGGGTGGTGAGGCCCGAGCTGGTGACCGACCCGTCGGAGGCCTTCTCCACCACCACGTGCCGGTCGGCGAAGGCGGCGACCTGGGGCAGGTGCGTGACCACCAGCACCTGGGCGTCGCGGGCGAGCCGCGCCAGCCGCCGGCCGATCTCGACCGCGGCCGCTCCGCCCACGCCCGAGTCGACCTCGTCGAAGACGAAGGTCGGGACCGGGTTGGTGCCCGCGAGGCAGACCTCCACGGCGAGCATCACGCGGGAGAGCTCGCCGCCCGACGCGCCCTTGTTCAAGGGCCGCGGCTCGGAGCCGGTGTTGGCCGCGAGCAGGAACTCGACCTCGTCGATGCCCGAGCGCCCGAAGCGGACCCAGGTGCTGTCGACCTCGAGTCCGTCCGCGGGCGGGTCGGCGGGATCGGCCGGGGCCGCGACCGGCTGGTGCCGCACGGCGATCGTGAGCCGCGCGTGGGGCATCGCCAGGCCGGTCAGCTCGTCGGAGACCGCCCCGGCGAGGCGCGTGGCGGCCTCGGCGCGGGCGGTGCTCAGCGCCGCCGCGGCGGCGGCGAGCCGTGCGCGCAGGTCGGCGCGCTCGCGCTCCAGGTCGGCGATCCGGTCGTCGGTCGAGTCCAGGTCGCCCAGACGCAGCGCGGCGGACTCGGCCCAGGCGAGCACCTCGTCGACCGTCTCCCCGTACTTGCGGGTCAGGGCGATCAGCGCCGCGCGCCGCTCGGAGACGCCGGCCAGCCGGGCCGGGTCGACCTCGATCCCGGAGGCGTAGGAGGCGACGTCGGCGGCGACGTCGGAGAGCAGGTAGCTGACCTCGGCGACCCGGTCGGCCAGCCCGGCCGCCTCCGGGTCGTGGTCCCGGACGCCGTCGAGCAGCCCGCGGGCCGCGGCCACCGCGGCCATCGCGTCGGGGCTGCCGTGCTCGCTGGAGAGGGCCTCGCGCGCCTGCTCGGCGGCGCCGCGCAGCGTGTCGGCGTGTCCCAGCCGCGCCTCCTCGGCGGCCAGGGCGTCGTCCTCGCCCGGCTGGGGGGCGACCGCGGCCACCTCCTCCACGCCGAAGCGGAGCAGGTCGGCCTCGCGGGCCCGCTCCCGGGCCTGCCCGCGCAGGTCGGCCAGGGAGCGCTCGGTGTCGACCAGCCGGGCGTGCAGCGCCCGGTAGTCGGCCAGCAGCGGGTCGAGCTCGCCGAAGCGGTCCAGGGAGTCGCGCTGGGTGCTGGGGCGCAGCAGGCGGTGCTGGTCGGACTGGCCGTGCACGGCGACGAGGGGCTCGGTGAGCGCGGACAGCGTGGAGACCGGGACGGCCGCGCCGCCGGCGTACGCGCGGGAGCGGCCCTCGGCGCTGACGTTGCGGGCGAAGACGACGCGGCCGGACTCGGCCTCTCCCCCGGCCTCGTCGACGGCGTCCTCGAGCCCGGCGATGCCGGCGGAGGCGACCAGCCCCTCCACGCGTGCCTGGCGAGCGCCGGAGCGGACGGCGCCGCTGTCGGCGCGGCCGCCGAGCAGCAGCCCGAGCGCGCTGACCACCATCGTCTTGCCGGCACCGGTCTCACCGGTGATCACCGTCAGCCCGGCCCCGAGCTCGAGCGTCGAGGACTCGATGACCCCGAGCCCACTGATCCGGATCTCCTCGATCACGGTGCCTCTCCTGCGCTTCCGTTCGTCGTGTCCTCGGCGGTCCCCTCCGCCGCGCGCTCCCGCGCGGCCGCGGCCCGGCGCTGCTCCGCGGCGCCCCGCCACCCCTCGACCGACAGCCCGAACTTGGCCACCAGCCGATCCGTGAACGGTGCCTTGTGCAACCGGACCAGCCGCACCGGCCGGAGCCCCCGGCTGACCTCGATCCGGGCACCGGGCGGCAGGTCGACGCTGCGCCGCCCGTCGCACCAGAGCACGCCCGCGCCCTGGTTGCCGGCGAGCACCTCGACGGCGATCACCGACGACGGCGCGACCACCATGGGCCGCGCGAAGAGCGCGTGCGCGTTGAGCGGGACGATGCAGAGCGCCTCGACCTGCGGCCAGACCACCGGGCCGCCGGCGCTGAAGTTGTACGCCGTGGAGCCGGTCGGCGTCGCACAGACGACGCCGTCGCAGGCCCACCGCGAGAGCGGGCGGTCGTCGATCTCGACGACGACCTCCAGCATCCGCTCAGGCGCCGCCTTCTCCACGCTGGCCTCGTTGACCGCGAACGTGGAGTAGACGAGCCGGCCGTCGTGGAACGCGCGGACGTCGAGCGTGAGCCGGTCCTCGGTGGTGTAGCGCTGGTGGATGATCGCGTCGATGGTGGCGGCGACGTCCTCGTGCTCGGCCTCGGCGAGGAAGCCGACGTGGCCGAGGTTCACGCCGAGCACGGGGGTCAGCCGCTTGTGGGTGACCTCGGCGGCGCGCAGGATGCTGCCGTCGCCGCCGATCACGACGGTCAGCTCGCAGCCGCGGCTGGCGTCGGTCTCGGAGTCGGTCACCTCGACCTGCGGGTCGTAGCCGGCCGGGTCCAGCTCCAGGTCCGCGGCCTCGCTGCGGAGCAGCCGGACCACGATGCCGTGGCCGGTCAGCTCCTTGACGAAGGCGCGCGCGACGTCCCGGGCCTCGACGCGGCCGGTGTGGGCGAGCACGAGGACGCGGCGCGGGGTCGCGTACGGCTCGCTCATGGCTCCAGCCTCTCATCCGGGGCGGACGGATCCGCCGCGGCCGTCCCTCGCCGTACGACGTCAGCGATCGTCGCGTCGTCGACCGCCGCCTCGCCGCGGCGCAGCCACAGGAAGAACTCGACGTTGCCCGACGGGCCGGGCAGCGGGCTGACGGTGACCGCCCGGGCGCCCCAGCCCCGCTCGGCGGCCGCCGCGGCCACGGTCAGCACCGCCTCCGCGCGCAGCTCGGGGTCGCGGACCACGCCGCCCTTGCCGACCCGGTCCTTGCCGACCTCGAACTGCGGCTTGACCATCAGGGCCAGGTCGCCGTCCGGCCGCGTGACGCCGAGCAGCGCGTCGAGCACCAGGGTGAGCGAGATGAAGGACAGGTCGCCGACGACGAGGTCGACCGGTCCCCCGATCTGGTCGGCCTCCAGGGTCCGCACGTTCGTCCGGTCGTGCACCCGGACCCGGTCGTCGCTCTGCAGCGACCAGTCCAGCTGTCCGTAGCCGACGTCGACGGCGACCACCTCGGCGGCTCCGGCACGGAGCAGCACGTCGGTGAAGCCACCGGTGGACGCGCCGGCGTCGAGGCAGCGGCGCCCCTCGACCACGAGGCCGGCCGGGCCGAACGCGGCGAGCGCGCCGAGCAGCTTGTGGGCGCCCCGGGAGACGTAGTCGGGGCCGTCGGCGCCCTCGAGGACCACGATCGCGACGTCGGTGGTGACGCCGGTGGCGGGCTTGGACGCGAGGGCACCGGAGACCTTCACCCGCCCGTCGGCGATCAGGCGCGCGGCACGCTCGCGGGAGGGCGCCAGGCCCCTCCGGACGAGCTCCGCGTCGAGTCGGAGTCGGCGCGGGGGCATGGTCAGGCGGGCGTGGGCGGGTCGTCGAGCGTGCGGCGCAGCACGGCGTGCGCGGCCTCGAAGGCGGCCGCGTGCTCGGCGACGGGACGGTCGTCGAGACCGGCGACGGTGGCCAGCACGGCGTCGACCTCCTCGATGTCGGTGCTCGGCGGCGCGGGTACCTCGCTCATGCCTGCAGGCTACCGCCCCGCGCGGCCCGGGGACGGCAGGGCGGACGGCAGGGCGAGGTCGGAGATGTCGGCCACGGCGCCGGACGCGTCGAGGTGCTCCCACGCGGCCGCCGCCACCGCACGCCAGGCGTCGTCGGCATCGTCCGAACCGCCGCCGGCGGCCTCGCCCGCGACGACCAGCCGTCCGTCGTCGACCCGCGCCGACCAGCCGCCGACGCGCCAGCCGCGGTCCGCCCGCTCCGGCGCCGCGTGGGCCCGGGTCAGGCCGGCCAGCCCGGAGGCGAGGTACGTCGGCCGCTGGGCGGGCTTCGCGGCGACCAGCTCGGCGAGCCCGGTGACCCCGGTCAGCACCAGCAGCGAGTCGGTGCCGGCCCGGTCGGCCCCCTCGATGTCGGTGTCGAGGCGGTCACCCACCATCAGCGGGCGCTCGCTCCCCATCCGCCGGATCGTCTCGTCCAGCAGCGGGCGCTCCGGCTTGCCGGCGACGGTCGGCAGCACGCCGGTGAAGTCGCTCAGCATCCGCACCAGCACCCCGTGGCCCGGTGCGGTGCCGGCGGCGGTCGGGATCGTGTGGTCGGTGTTGCTGGCGATCCACGGCAGCCCGTTCCGGATCCGCACCGCGACCTGCATGATGTCGCGCCAGAGCACGTCCGGGCCGTAGCCGGTGAGCACGGCGCTCGCGTCGTCCCCCGGTCCGACGGGGCGCAGCCCGACGGCGGCCAGCGCCGATCGCAGGCCGTCGCCGCCGAGGCAGACGACGGCGGCGGCCTCGGGCAGGCGGTCGGCCGCGACCCGGGCCGCCGCCTGGGCCGAGGTGACCACGTCGCCGGGCGCGGCGTCGATGCCCAGGTAGGTGAGGTGGCTGGCGACCGTCTGCGGGGTGCGCGCCGCGTTGTTGGTGATGAAGGCCAGCCGCATCCCGGCGTCGCGCACCTCGTCGAGGGCGCGCGCGGCGCCGTCGACGGCGTGGTCGCCGATGTAGACGACGCCGTCGAGGTCGAGCATCGCCAGGTCGTAGCGGGCCACGAGTGGTTCCGGGGAGGCATGCAGCACCGGTCCATCCTGTCAGGCCGCCCTCCTGCGGGGTGGTCGGTGCGGGCGCCGTTTCGCCGGCGTTCGTACGATGGCCTGATGGACGCGACGACGCTGGTCACCCCTCCGTACGTCGCGGGACCCCTGCGGCTGGAGCCGTTCGCCGCGCTGCGCCTGAAGCCCGCGCGCGTCGGGGACCCGGCCACGGGGCGCGCCTTCGCGCGCCCGTACCGGGCGGTGGCGTCGCGGTTGCAGCGCTGGCAGCAGCGCGGCCTGGTGGCGCGTGACACCGAGCCGGCGCTGTACCTGCACGAGTACACCTCGAACGGGATCACCATCCGCGGGCTGGTCGGCGCGCTGGACGTCTCCCGGCGCGCGCTGCGCCCCGAGGACCGGGTGGTCCTCCCCCACGAGGGGATCCACCCCGCGCAGGCCGACGAGCTGGCCGACCGGATGGCCGAGATGCAGCTGAACCCGGCGCCGATCCTGCTCGTCCACCACGGCTCGCCGGCCCTGCGGGACCTGACCGGGAAGGTGATGACCGGCGACCCCGACCACGACTTCACCGACCGGTCCGCGCAGCAGCACCGCCTCTGGGCGATCACCGACCCGGACACGCTGGAGCAGATCGCCGCGGAGGTGGCCACCTCCCGTGCGCTGATCGCGGACGGCCACCACCGCTACGCGGCCTACCTCCGGCTCCAGCAACGCGGCATCGGCCCCGGCTACGACTTCGGGCTGGCGATGCTGGTCGACCAGGCCGACACCCCCCTGTTCCTGGGCCCGATCCACCGGTCGCTGGCCGGGACCACGATGGAGCACCTGGAGCAGGCGACGCGACTGCTCGGCCTGGGCTTCACGCGGGTGGACCAGCAGCAGGCGGTCGCGTCGCTCGGGCCCACCCAGCTGGCCGCCACCGACGGCACGGAGTGGGCGGTGGTCACCCTCCAGGTCCCCGACGACAGCGCCGCCGTCGAGGTGCTGCACCGCACGGTGCTGCCGGCCCTGCCCCACGGGCCCTCCACCATCGGCTTCCACCACTCGGTGGAGGAGGCGCTCGACCGCGCCGCGCGCGCCAAGTGCGTCGCCGTGCTGATGCCCGCCCCGTCGGTGGACCAGGCGATGCGGATCGCCGAGGAGGACCGGCTGCTCCCGGAGAAGGCGACGTCGTTCCAGCCGAAGCCGAGCCTGGGGGTCCTGCTGCGCTCGCTCGCGGAGGGCTGACCGCGCCCGAGCGCGAGTCGGCAGAAAGTTTCTGCCGACTCGCGGCTACTCGAGCCAGACCGGCGCGAGCACCGCGGTGTGCTGGACCCGCTCGCCCGTGAAGACCCGGACGAAGAGGTACGGATTCTTCCCCGCCTTCACCGTCGGCCGCCAGACGACCCGGTGCGCGTCGAACGCGCGGCTGGCGACCACCTTGCCGTGCCTCCCGACCACCTGGATCCGGGTGATCCGGTCGTCGTGGTCGAGCACGTCGGGGTCGCGGACCCTGATCCGGAACCGCACCTGCTCCGGCGTACCGATGATCCGGCCCATCCACCGCTTGTTGGCGATGTACCGCGCCCGGAGATTCGTGTCGCGGGTGGAGAAGAGTCGCCGCGCCAGGATCGCCTTGAGCACCTCGTCCCTGCTCAGCGAGGGCGCGACCAGGCCCGTGCGGCACGGCTTCTTGTCGGTCGACTCGGGCACCACCAGCTGCTTGACCTGGTGGCTGTCGAGCGCGCAGGTCGGCGCCACCCGCCAGCCGCGGTCGAGGTGGCGCACGAACGCGTCGTAGTACGCCGACTCCGGTCCGGGCCGGTACCCGACCTGGTTGGAGACCTCGCTGAGGGCCACGATCCGGCGTACCTCCGGGGACAGGCGGTTCCGCCGGGAGGCCGGGTGGCCGCCGCGGCCCGGATGGTTGAACCCCGCGAAGACGGTCCGGGTCCGCGCCGCGCGGGTGAGCCGGCCGTACATCTCCGTGAAGTCCATCCCGGGCGCCTTCGCGTTCAGCATCCCCCAGGTGCCGAAGACCGTCAGGTGGCCCTTGTCGTCGTCGTCATCGCCGCCGTTCTCCGAGTACTCGAAGCCGGAGAGGCCGACGAACTCGCCGTCGACGGTCGCGTCCTCGGCGGCCGCCGTCGCCAGGGCCTGGTAGGCCGCCGGGTCCGTGGGACCGCTCGGCCCGGCGTGCTCGGTCAGCACCAGGAACGACATCCCTGCGCCGGGCGCGGCCGCGAAGACGTCGGCGGGGCCGGAGTCGTCCCGGCCGTGGTCGTTGTAGGCGCCCGTGTGCACGTGCGTCGTGCCGTAGAAGACCCTCATCTTCGGCGGCATCGGTCGTGACGCCGGCTCGGGCTCCTGGGCGGCGACCGGCGCCGGGCCCGCGAGGAGCGAGGCCACCAGCGCCGAGGAACCGGTCACCGTCCCGCAGAGCGCGGCCGTCCGCCGTGCCGACGCCAGCCGCAGCCCCATATGTGTCCCGCCCTCCCCGAGGTGACCACCTGAGAAACACGAAGTGGACCGAGCCTAAGCGCCGGAGAACGGCGTGGGAAGGACGGAGCTGCGCCGGCCACCCCCTCGGGGGGCCTCCGCGGAGGAGCCGATCTCGACCAGCGCTACTCCAGCCAGACCGGCGCCAGCACGGCGGTGTGAGCCGAGCGCTCGCCGTTGAACACGCGCACGAAGAGGTAGTCGTTCGAGCCGGCCGCGACCGTGGGTCGCCAGGTCACGTCGTGCGCGGAGAACGTGCGGGAGGCCAGGACGGCACCGCCACTGCCGATCACCTCGAGCCGCGTGATCCGGTCCTGGAAGCGCCCCGAGTCGGGGTCGCGCACCTCGATGTCCAGCGCGACCTGCGCGGGGCTCCCGAGCTCGCTGCCCATCCACTCCCCGTTCGCCGAGTACGTCGCCCGCAGGTTCGCGTCGCGCGTGGAGTAGATGCGCCGCTCGAGCAGGGCGGCGACGACGTCGTCCCGCGACAGGGACGGCGCGAGCAGCCCGGTCCGGCACGGCTTCTTGCTTTCCGTCTCCCGCTTCGCGATCTGCCGGGTGCCGTGGGAGTCGACCCCGCACGTGGGGGCGACCCGCCACCCGTCGTCGAGGTGCCGGACGAAGGCGCGGTAGTAGGCCGCCTCGTCACTCGCGCGGTAGCGCACCTTGTTGGAGGTCTCGCTCATCACCACCACCGCGCGGCGCGCAGGCGTGAGCCGCGCCGCCGCGGCCGCCGGATGGCCGGTCCCGACAGGGTGGTTGAGGCCGGCGAGCACCGGACCGGACCGGGCGTCGCGCACCAGGAGGTCGAGGAAGCCGTCGAAGTCCATACCGCGGGCGGTGGCGTCGGGGAAGGCCGCCGTCCCGTAGCCGGTGAGGTGGCCGGAGTCGCGGTCCCCGTCGCCACCGTTCTCCGAGTACTCGTAGCCGACGAGCGCGACGAAGTCGCCCGAGCGCATCGCGTCGTCGGCCGCGGCCTCCGCCAGCGAACGGTACGCCGACGGGCGCGCCGGCCCGGTGGGGCCGGCGTGCTCGGTGAGCAGGACGAAGTCGTGGCCGCCGCGTCGGGCGGCGGCGAAAACCTCCGCGGGTCCGGAGCCGTCCATCCCGTGGTCGTTGTAGGCGCCGGTGTGCGCGTGGGTGGTGCCGAAGTAGATCGTCATCCACGGCGCGGCGGCGGCCGCAGCCGGCTGGGACCGCGGCGAGGGCACGAGCACGCCCACGACCAGCGCCGCCACGGCGATCAGCAGGGACATGCGCAGCATCGAGAGCACCCCGTCACGGTAGGAGCGCCGTCGCCAACAGCAGTGGGCGGCGATGCGAACGCAGCGGGACCGTTCCGGGAAATGCGGCGCCGACTGGAGGGGGCGGCATGAAAATTGCCAGAGGGCCATCACCGTGTGGTGATGGCCCTCTGGGGAATGTTTGTCCGGCGGCGTCCTACTCTCCCACAGCCTCTCGGTTGCAGTACCATCGGCGCTGGCAGGCTTAACTTCCGGGTTCGGTATGGGACCGGGTGTTTCCCTGCCGC
>NZ_JBEGDJ010000027.1:0-57856 GCF_040191335.1 Nocardioides sp. YIM 152588
GCTGGCCGCCGCCGCGCGGCCCCGCGGCCCGCGCCGTGCCCGGCTGCGGCTCACCCGCGTCGACCCCTGGTCGGTGATGAAGACGTCGTTCCTGCTCTCGATCGCCTTCGCCATCGTCACCGTCGTGTCGGTGGCCATGGTGTGGCAGGTCCTCGGCGCCGCCGGCGTGTGGGACTCGATCAACACCACGGTGCAGGAGAGCATCGGCGGCGAGGACGTCGCCGGGTTCAACATCGAGGACTTCCTCGGTACCTCCCGGATCCTCGGCTTCACCATGTTGGTGGCGGCCATCGACGTGGTCCTGCTGACCGCGGCGGCGACGCTCTCCGCGTTCCTCTACAACATGTCCGCGGCGCTGCTCGGCGGCGTCGAGGTCACCCTGGCCGAGGACCAGTGAGCCTGGTCCCCTTCGCCTGAGCCTCTGCCGGCGTCGACCCCCGTGGGGTCGGCGCCGGTTGCTCGTTGGTGGTCGGGAGCGTGGCTGCGGACTGCGCTGGGGGGCGGTCTGGGCGCGGTCGTGTGCCTGAGGCCCGCCTATGCCGGGTCTTCGGGCACACGACCGCCTGGCCGCGCCTCGACCATCCGATCCCCGCGGGCGGTCGCCGATTTCGCCCCGCCCGAGCGCTCAGGTAATGTTCCCTCTCGGCTTGGGGAGACGGGGCTTCCACCCAGATCTCCTTGCCACCCGGGCCTATAGCTCAGACGGTTAGAGCGCTTCCCTGATAAGGAAGAGGTCACAGGTTCAAGTCCTGTTAGGCCCACCGGAAACGGTCTGGTGACCGACCCGCACCGCACACGGAGGTCACAGCGTGAAGAAGCTCGTGCTCGTCGCACTCGCCGCCGCTGCCGCGCTGGTCGCGGGCAAGAAGCTCCAGGAGAGCAAGGCCGAGAAGGCCCTCTGGGCCGAGGCCACCGACAAGCTCCCGGAGTCCTGACACTCCACCTCCCGGGGCACCTCGGTGCCAGCCACGGGGCCTTGGCGCAATTGGTAGCGCACCTGCTTTGCAAGCAGGGGGTTAGGGGTTCGAGTCCCCTAGGCTCCACCAGATGAAGCCGCGGGCATCGCCTGCGGCTTCTGTCGTTCCCGGCGGATGGGCCGTCAGCCGACCCAGCGAGCGAGGTCGGTGCCCGTCTCGGGGTCGCCCTCCCCGTGCGCCCGCTGCAGCTCCAGCTCCCGCCGCAGGACGCTCACCTGCGTGACGGTCACCTCGTCGTGCCGCTGCATCATCGTCTTCCGCGTCGCCACGGTCTGCCACCCGCGGGCGGCGTACGACGGCGGGGGGCTGTGCCAGACCGGACCGGGCAGGGGGGCAGCGCCGGCGGGACGGGCCGCACCGGGGGCGGAGCGCCGCGGCGAGACGAGACCCTCGTAGGTGAGGGGGGAGGCCGGGGCGGGCTCGTCGGCGAGCGCCGCGGTCCCCGCACCGGAGCCGGTGAGGCTCACCAGGGAGGCGATGACGAGGCCGACGCACAGCAGGAGCAGCACGGTCTCCATCTCCACCCCTCCTCGTTCGGTCTCGTTCGGTCGCCGGACAGGGACACGAGGTTGGCGTACCGGACCAGACCACCAGGGGGTCGTGCCGCGGAGATCCTCGGTATTGGTGACGCGCGCCAGACTGGGCGTGAACCCGACTCGAAGGAGCTGACCCATGGCCGAGGTGACGGACTTCAACGCCCGGATCGTCGAGGAGTTCCGCAGCAACGACGGGAAGGTCGGTGGCCCGTTCGAGGGTGCGCCGATGGTGGTGGTGCACCACGTGGGCCGGAGGAGCGGGGAGCCACGGACCAACCCGATGATGTACCGGCCCGCCGACGACCCGGACGTCATCTACGTCTTCGCGTCGGCGGCCGGCGCCCCGAAGCACCCGGACTGGTACCACAACCTCGTCGCCGCCGGCCGCGCGTCGATCGAGCGCGGCCACCCCGCCGGTGGCGTCGACACCTACGACGTCACCGTCCACGAGCTGGCCGGGGACGAGCGCGACGCCGTCTACGCCGCCCAGGCGACCGACTACCCCGGGTTCGGCGAGTACGCCGAGAAGACCGCCGGCATCCGCACCATCCCGGTGCTCGCCCTGCGCCGCGCCTGACGCACCGGTCGGCCGCAACCCGATTGCACCGGTCGGCCCGGCAGGCGCATGCTGGACGGCAGACAGCCGCCGCGCTCCCCGGCAATCCCGCGCTCGCGAGGGGTGTGCAGTGGACGCATTCGACGAGGCCTACTCGGTCGGCGTGCCCGACACGCTGCCACGCCCCCGCCGTACCGAACGCGGTGGCACCGCCGGCCCGCGGAGTCGCGAGGACCGGGGCGCCGGCAGCCGGCCGACCCAGCCTCCGACGCCCCAGCCCCCGGCCCCCGAGCCGATGCGGGCCCTGCCCACGCTCGGCGAGCCCGTCGCCCTCGGCGGCTCGATCCTGCGCAGCGACGGCAGCCTGGCCCGCGGCTGGATCACGGTCGAGGGTGACCGGATCGCCGCGATCGAGTCGACCAAGCCCCGCCACGTCGAGCACGCGATCACCACCGGCGGCGTCATCGTGCCCGGCCTGATCGACCTGCACGGCCACCCCGAGTACAACGTCTTCGCCCCGTGGGAGCCGCCCAAGACGTTCATCAACCGCGGCCAGTGGCGCAACAGCGACGAGTACGCCGCGCTCGTCAGGGAGCCGTGGAGCCGGCTCACCTCCGGCGGCGCCGAGGAGTCGGTGAAGAAGGCGATGACCCGGTACGCCGAGGTGCGCGCCGCCGTCGGCGGGGTGACCGCCATCCAGGGCGCGTCCAAGGACTACCCCAACAAGGCGGAGGCGCTGGTCCGCAACGTCGACCTCCTCATCTTCGGCACCCAGGTCGCCCGCAGCACCGTCGACTTCGACCGGCTGCGCGACGACGACATCGAGTCGATCCGCAAGGGGATCTTCGACACCAAGACCGTCAAGGCGCACTACGTGCACCTCGCCGAGGGCCAGAAGACCAACGAGGCGTCGGTCCGCGAGTTCGAGCGGTTCGCCGCCTCCCCGCTGTTCAGCAGCGCGACGGTGATGATCCACGGCACCGCGCTCACCCGCGACCACTTCGACCAGCTCGCCGACAAGGGCGGCAGCCTCGTCTGGTCTCCCCAGTCCAACCTCCGCCTGTACGACGAGACGACCGACGTCGCGGCCGCGCTGGCCGCCGGGTTGCCGGTGGCGCTGGGGGCCGACTGGATGCCGTCGGGCAGCCCCAGCCTCCTGCACGAGCTCAAGATCGCCGCCGAGGTGGTCGCCCAGACGCCCGGCCTCGACCTCGAGCCGCCGGACCTGGTCCGGATGATCACCAGCGGCGCCGCCGAGATCGCCGCGCTCGGCGACCAGATCGGCACCCTCGACGTCGGCCGCACCGCGGACCTGACGGTCATCCAGAAGCGACGCGACGACCCGTACGAGAGCGTGGTGGCGGCGTACCCGTCGTGGGTGGACCTGGTGATGATCGGCGGCGACGTGATCTACGGCCGCCCCGACTGGGTCGCGGAGCTGACCGGTGCCGAGGGGGCCACCCAGTACGAGCAGGTGAGGGCGTGGGGCCGGCACCTGCTGCTCGACACCCGGTTCGGGTCGCCGGAGGAGGGGCCGCCGACCGGGCCGCCGCGGCGGCTGGCGGAGATGCGGGCGCAGCTGATCGCGCGCTACCCCGCCGTCGGCCCGATCTTCGCCTAGCGGCTGTCGGCCCACGAGGATCAGCGGAAGGAGCGACGATGCTCGACTTCGACCCCGGAGGGCCGCCCGTCCCGGCGTGGGACAAGGGACCGCCGATCGCGATCGCGCGCCACTTCGCGGCGCTGCCGCCGATCGCGGCCGAGCACCGTGAGCTCTTCTGGTACGACTGGGGCCCGGTCTTCTACCGCGGCCGGCTCAACGGGACCGCCCGCGTCCTCGGCATCGCCTCCGACCCCGGGCCGACCGAGCGCCTGGTCGGCCGCACGCTGGTCGGCGACGCCGGCCAGCGGGTCCAGGGGTTCCTCGCCAAGATCGGCCTGACCAGCACCTACGCGCTCGTCAACGCCTTCCCGTGGGCGGTCCACCCGAGCGACTCCAGCAAGGCGCGCAAGCTGTTGGAGGAGCCGGACCAGCTCGCCTGGCGCAACCGCTTCTACGACCTGGTCACCGACTCGCGGCTGGAGGCGATCGTCGCCTTCGGGCAGAACGCCCAGGCGGCGCTGGCGCTGTGGGAGAGGGCGCCGGACGTTCCGGTCGTGGAGATCCCCCACCCCTCCTCCCACGACGCCGCCGAGCTGGCCGCGCGGTGGGCCGAGGCGGTCACGACGCTCCGCGCGGTGGTCGCCCCGGACCCGGACGGCGACGCCACCGGCCCCAACTACGGCGCCGAGCTCGCCGAGGAGGACTACGCCCGGATCCCGCCGGGCGACCTGCCCTACGGCGTACCGGTCTGGATCGGGGACGACCGCTGGGGCCGCACCTCGACCCCGCGCCACCACAACCCGATCAAGCGGTCGACGGACGACGCCGACCACGCCATGGTGTGGCAGGCGCCGCAGGGCTGAGGGCGGCTCACTCGTCCGGCCCGACGAGCATCCACTCCACGCGCCGCAGCATCGCGGCGACCAGCTCCTCGGCGTCCTCGTGCCGCCCGCCCGCGACCCACTCGGCCAGCCACACCTGCAGGCTCGCGATGACCAGCCCCGCGGCGACCCGCGGCTCGAGCCCGCGGACCTCGCCGGCGTCGAGGGCGCTGCGCATTCCCGCGACCAGCGTCTCCTGACCCGCGCTCCACACGGTCCGCTGGACGCCGTACGCCGCCGGGCGGCTGCTCGCCCAGCCGGCGCCCGCCCACAGGCTCATGTCGAGGTAGGCGTCGTGCCGCGCGAGGTAGCGGGCCACGGCGCCGATGCCGGCCATGATCCGGGCCAGGGGCGAGGCCGTGGTGGCGCCGGCCTCCTCGACCTCGGCGAGCAGCTCGGCCATCCGGTCGGCGTGCAGTGCGTCCCAGATCTCCTCCTTGCCGGAGAAGTGCTTGTAGACGGTGGCGAGCGAGAGGTCGGCCGCCTTCGCGATCGCGGTCACCTTGGTGCCGGCGAACCCCGTGCGGCTGAACTCCGACTCCGCGGCGCCGAGGATCTGGGCGCGGTACATCGAGCGCCGTACGTCGTCGATCGGGCGCACGCCCGGATCGCTCACCATCAGACCTCCTCGGGGTCCCGACCATTGCGCCGACCGCGGGCTCAGACTAGTGTCCAGAACCATCATTCTGCACCACAGACCGATTGTTCTGTCCATGGGGGTACCGATGGCGAAGCCGCCGCTCAGCATGCGACCGACCGGGTGGTTCCAGGTCGCGTGGTCCGCCGAGGTGCCGCCCGGTGCCGTGCACCGGATGACCTACTTCGGCCGTGACCTGGTCGCGTGGCGCGGCCACTCCGGCGAGGTGACCGTGATGGACGCCTACTGCGAGCACCTCGGCGCCCACCTCGGCCACGGCGGCACCGTCGTCGGCGACGACATCCAGTGCCCGTTCCACGGGTGGCGGTGGAACAGCGCCGGCCGCAACGTCTGCATCCCCTACGAGGACCGCCCCAACATCGGCAAGAAGATCCGCACCTACCCGGTGACGGAGCGGAACGAGGCCGTCTACCTCTGGCACGACGTGGAGCGGCGGGCGCCGTACTTCGACGTACCGGACGTCTTCGGCGCCTGGGACGACGGCCGCACGGCCGACGACTACCACCGCAGCCACCCCGACCAGATCCTGTTCGACCCCGGCCTGGAGCTGCACCCGCAGTACGTCCTGGAGAACGGCGTCGACTTCGCGCACTTCAAGTACGTGCACAAGGTGCCGATCATCCCGCTCTTCACCCGCCAGGAGTTCGAGGAGCCGATCTCGTACGTCGACTTCACCATCGCGTTCGAGGGCGAGCCAGGGAGCATCGAGGAGGTCGACAGCTGGGTCGAGGCGATCAACTGCGGGCTCGGGCTGGCCGTCACCAAGAGCCACGGGATGATCGACAACCGCACCGCCACCGCGGTCACGCCCGTCGACGACCGCACCTGCGACGTCCGGTTCTCGGTCTGGATCGGACGCGACCCGAGCCTCGACGAGGAGACCTCGCGGGCCCGCGCCATCAAGCACGCGCGCGGCGTGATCGAGCAGTTCCAGGCCGACATCGTCATCTGGTCCCACCAGAAGTACGCCGACCCCGCCGCCCTGGCGCGCGGCGAGTACGCCGGATTCACGGCGCTGCGGAGGTGGGCCCAGCAGTTCTACCCGCCCGAGGACCGGATCGAGCACACCCAGGCCGCCCGCCAGTGAGCAGCCCACCAGTGAAAGGCACCGCCATGAGTACCACTGATCGCCCGACCGACCGACCGATCAGGGTCTTCCAGGTCGCCACCGGCAACGTCGGCACCGAGATGATCCGCCGCATCGGCCCCCACCCGGACCTCGAGCTGGTCGGCGTCCACTGCTACACCCCGGACAAGGTGGGACGCGACGTCGGCGAGCTCGCCGGGATCGGTCCGATCGGGGTCGCGGCCACCGGCAGCGTCGACGAGATCCTGGCGGCCGCGCCGGACGTGGTCACCTTCCACGGCGTCTTCCCCGACGAGGAGCTCTACCTGCGGGTGCTGGAGGCGGGGATCGACATCGTCACCACCGCCGACTGGATCACCGGCCACCACCGCAACGCCAACCACCCGCACCCCTCCGGCCGGCCGTGGACCGAGATCCTCGACGAGGCGGCGAGGCGCGGCGGCGCCACGTTCTACGGCACCGGGATGAACCCGGGGCTCAACCAGATCCTCGCCGTCGCGGCCTCCGCCGACGTCAGCGAGATCGAGAACGTCACCTGCATCGAGTCCGTCGACGTCTCCTGCCACCACTCGGCCGCGACGTGGCGGGAGGTCGGCTACGGCCGTCCGGTCGACGACCCCGAGCTGCCCGGGATGCTGCGCACCTACACCGAGGTCTTCGCCGACTCCGTGTGGATGATGGCCGACTGCTTCGGCGTCGAGCTCGACGAGGTGGCGTTCGAGTACGAGCTCGGCGCGTGCACCAAGGACGTCGACCTGGGTTGGTACCGGCTGCCGGCCGGCTCGCTGGGCGGCAGCTACGTCAAGTACGTCGGCAAGCGGGCCGGCGTACCGCTGGTGGAGACCCACATCGAGTGGCAGATGACGCCGCACACGTCGCCGTCGTGGGACATCAAGGGCTGCTACATCACCCAGATCAAGGGCGACCCCTACGTCTACAACAAGCACATGATCTTCCCGAAGCCCGGCGTCGACCTCTCCGACCCGGAGAGCTTCGCCTCGATCGGGATGACCGTGACCGGGCTCCCGGCGCTGAACTCGATCCGGTCCGTGGTGGCCGCTCCCCCGGGCGTGCTGACCAGCGCGGACGTCCCGCTGCGCGGGTTCGCCGGGCGGTTCAAGGCCTGATTCCGGTGCCGCGTCGGCAGAAGCTCGCTGCCGACGCGGCGCTTACATTGACATTCGTCGATATCCGGCGCATCCTCTATATCGACAGCCGTCGATGTAAGGAGTCGTGATGTCCGTACTGCCCGTCGTGGTGATCGGTGCCGGCCCGCAGGGGCTGGCGGCCGCCGCCCACCTGCTGGAGCGCGGCCTGGAGCCGCTGGTCCTCGAGTCGGGGTCCGGCCCCGCGTCGGCGATCGCGGAGTGGGGCCACGTGCGGCTCTTCTCCGCCTGGCCCGAGCTGGTTGACGCCGCCTCGGTACGACTGCTGGAGCCGACGGGGTGGATCGCGCCGACCGAGGGCTACCCCACCGGGGCGGAGTGGATCGAGCGCTACCTGGCCCCGCTGGCCGCGGTCCTCGGTGACCGGGTCCGGTACGACGCCCGGGTCACCGGGGTCTCCCGCAAGGGCCGCGACCGGCTGGTCGACGCCGACCGCGCGGCGCAGCCGTTCACCGTCCACCTGATCAGCGCCGACGGCCGGGAGGAGCGGGTCGAGGCGCGCGCGGTGATCGACGCGTCCGGCACGTGGCGCGGGCCGAGCCCCGCCGGCGCCGACGGCATCCCCGCCCTCGGCGAGCGCGCCGCGGCCGACCTGATCGCCTACCAGGTGCCCGACC
The DNA here is from genome assembly GCF_040191335.1 of Nocardioides sp. YIM 152588. Classification (NCBI taxonomy): domain Bacteria; kingdom Bacillati; phylum Actinomycetota; class Actinomycetes; order Propionibacteriales; family Nocardioidaceae; genus Nocardioides; species Nocardioides sp. YIM 152588. The sequence continues at coordinate 8,082 of NZ_JBEGDJ010000027.1, forward strand.
GCGCCCACCCGGAGCGGTACGCCGGCAGGCACACCGTCGTGGTCGGGGCCGGCGACTCCGCCTTCAACGCCGTCCACGAGCTGGTCCGGATCGCCGCGGACCACCCGGGCACCCGGATCACCTGGGCGATCCGTCGTGCGGTCGGCGCCGACACGTTCGGCGGTGGCGCCGCGGACCAGCTGCCCGAGCGTGGCGCGCTGGGCCAGCGGGCCCGGGCCGCGGTCGACTCCGGCGCGGTCGACCTGGTCACCGGCTTCCGGACCGCCGAGATCCGCCGCGAGGGCTCCGGGGCGGGAGCGCGGGCGGTGCTGGTCGGCGAGGACGGCCGCACCCTCCCGCTCGCCGACACCGTCGTCGTGCTGACCGGCTTCCGCCCGGACCTCTCCTTCCTCTCCGAGCTGCGGCTGGACCTCGACCCGACGCTGGAGGCGCCGCGCCGCGTGGCCGCCGAGGTCGACCCCAACGTCCACTCCTGCGGATCGGTGCAGGCGACGGGTGCCGCGGACCTCGCGCAGCCCGAGCCCGACCTGTACCTGGTCGGCATGAAGTCCTACGGGCGGGCGCCGACGTTCCTGGCGCTCACCGGCTACGAGCAGGTCCGCAGCGTCGTGGCCGCGCTGGCGGGCGACCACGAGGCCGCCGCGCGCGTGGAGCTGCAGCTGCCCGACACCGGGGTCTGTGGCGGCGCCGGGCTCTACGACGACCCCGACGGTGCCGGTGGCGGCTGCTGCGCGCCGGCGCCCGAGGTGCTGACCATCGGGTCGTCCATCGGCCGCGCGCCGCTCAACGCCTGAGGCCGCGAGCCGGCAGAAGCTCACGCCCCGAGGCGCGAGTCGGCAGAGACTTTCTGCCGACTCGCGCCGTCAGCGCCGGGCGGCCACCCCGAGGTCGTCGAGGAGCGCGAGCACGCGCCGCTCGACCTCGTCCCGGATCGGCCGCACGTCGTCGACCTCGAGCCCGGCCGGGTCGTCGAGCGCCCAGTCCTCGTAGCGCTTCCCGGGGAAGTACGGGCAGGCGTCGCCGCAGCCCATGGTGACCACGACGTCCGCGGCGCGGACGACCTCGTCGGTCCAGGGCTTCGGGTACTCCTGGGCGATGTCGATCTCCCTCTCGGCCATCGCCGCGACCGCCGCCTCGTTGACCCGGTCCCCGGGCTCGGAGCCGCCGGACCAGCCGATCGCGGCGTCGCCCGCGTAGTGCTGCAGGAACCCGAGGGCCATCTGCGAGCGCCCCGCGTTGTGCACGCAGAGGAAGAGGACCACCGGGCGGCCGTCGGTCTCGTGCCCCTCGATCCGTGCCATCGCGTGCAGCCGCTGCCGGGCGAACCGCTCGGCCAGCAGCGGGACGAAGTTGAGGGTGGTCGCCTTCCCGGCGAACTGGTCGTACGACTCGTGGAGGAACCGCTCGATCGTCTGCTGGTTGAACCTGCCCTCGTACTCGGTCGCGAGGCGGGTCGCGGCCATCCGCAGGGCGACCTGCTGGTCGAGGGTGATGCCGTCGTGGTCGGTGTGCGTGCTCATCGTCGAGCCTCCTGGGATGGGGTGCGGTTGCCGCCCGGCGTCGGGGTGGGGTGCGGGCCGGGTGCGGTCAGGACGCCGCGTGCAGCAGCGGCGTGAGCAGGCGAACCCGCGTGGCGAGCTCGTCGTAGGCGCGGTCGAAGGAGTCGCGGGTCCCCGCGGGGACCGGGTCGGGGACGGACCAGTGCACCGCCGGGGTCGAGCCGAGCTCCTCGTGGGCCCGGTCGCAGACCGTCACCACCAGGTCGTGCTCGCCCGCCGCCTCGCCGATCACCTCGGCGAGCGGGCGCGGGGTGGCGCCGGCCAGGTCGAGGCCGTGGCGGCGCGCGGCGTCGACGGTGCCCGGGTCGAGCCGGGGCGCCGGGTGGGTGCCCGCCGAGGTGGCCGGGATCGGGCTGGCCTCCCGCCACAGCGCGGCGGCCAGCGGCGAGCGGGCGCTGTTGCCGGTGCAGACGAAGACCACCCGCGCCGGCGCGATCCGAGCCGGTGCGGCGAGCGCGGCGAACGCGTCGGGGACCAGCCGCCAGTACGCGCGGCGGCCGTCCCCCTCGGAGCGCCGGCGCTCGATCACGCCGGCCCCGGCGAGGATCCCGAGGTGGTGGGCGAGCAGGTTGGACGGCGTACCGAGCCGGGCGGAGAGCTCCGAGGCCGCGGCGTCGCCGACGGTCAGCAGGTCGACGACCCGCACCCGCGTGGGATCCGCGAGCGCGCCGTGCACCGCCGCCCGCCGTTCCGCCGTGTCGTTCCACTCAGTGTTCATTGACTCAATAGTCGCTGACTGATCGGCCGAGCGCAAGGGCCGGCGCGGGATCGGGTCGTGTGCCTGAGGCACCCGGATTCCGGGTTCTCAGGCACACGACCGTGCGCTCGCACCCGCCCCGAGCCCCGGTTCGGCGTGCCCCGAGCCCCGGTTGGGCGTGCCCTGAGCCCCGGTTCGGCGTGCCCGGAGCCCCGGTTCGGCGTCAGCGGGCGGTGGTGCGCCGGTACTGCCGGACCGAGAGCGGGACGAACGCGACCAGGATCAGCACCACCCAGATCAGCACGTAGGCCTCGGGGTGCTGCATCGGCCACACGTCGGACGGCGGCACGCCGCCCGTGTTGCCGAACTGCTCGCGCGACGCCTGGGTCAGCGCCGAGACGGGGTTCCACTCCACGATCGTCTGCAGCACGCCGCTGAAGGACGAGGTCGGCACGAACGCGTTGGAGACGAACGTCAGCGGCATGATCACGATGAACGAGGCGTTGTTGATGACGTCGACGCTGGGCACCAGCAGGCCGACATAGGCCATCACCCAGCTGATCGCGTAGGCGAAGAGCAGCAGCAGCGCGAAGCCGATCAGCGCGTGCATCGCGCCCTCCCGGATCCGCCAGCCGACCAGCAGGCCCGTCAACGCCATGATCGCCAGGGAGAGCACGTTGTAGACGACGTCGGACGTGGTGCGGCCGACCAGGACCGCGGAGTGCGACATCGGCAGCGAGCGGAACCGGTCGATGATCCCCTTCTGCATGTCCTCGGCCAGCCCCGCGCCGGTGAAGGTGGCGCCGAAGACGACCGTCTGGGCGAAGATGCCCGCGATCAGCCACTCCTTGTAGTTGACCGCGCCGCCGGGGTTGATCGCCCCGCCGAAGACGTAGGCGAAGAGCAGCACGAACATGATCGGGCTGATCAGGACGAAGACCAGGATCTCCGGCACCCGCTTGATCTTGATCAGGTTGCGCTGCGCGACCACCCAGCCGTCGGCGAGGGCCTGCGCGGTCGCCTGCGTGGCGCTCATCGGGACACCTCCGCGGCCTCGCGGTCCTCGCCGGACGTCTCCTCGGCCGCGTGGCCGGTCAACGACAGGAAGACGTCGTCCATCGTCGGTCGGCGCAGGCCGACGTCGAGCACCGTCACGGTGCGCTCCTCGAAGCCGTGCAGCACCCGCAGCAGGTCGCCGGTGCCGGAGCCGCGGACCGCGGCGGTCAGCTCGCGGCCGTTGTCCCCGACGACCACGTCGCCCGCCGCCACCTCGGCCAGCACCGCCCGGGCGGCGTCGCGGTCCTCGGCGTCGGCCAGGACCACCTCGATCCGCTCCCCGCCGGTGCGCGCCTTCAGCTCGTCGGCGGTGCCGCGGGCGATCTCGCGGCCGTGGTCGATGACCAGGATCTCGTCGGCCAGCTTGTCCGCCTCCTCCAGGTACTGCGTCGTCAGCAGCAGCGTCGCGCCGCCGGCGACCAGCTCGCGGATCACGTCCCACATCTGCTGGCGGCTGCGCACGTCCAGCCCGGTGGTCGGCTCGTCGAGCACCAGGACCGGCGGCTCCGCGACCAGCGCGCCCGCCAGGTCCAGGCGTCGGCGCATGCCGCCGGAGTAGGTCTTCGACGGCCGGTGCGCGGCGTCGGCGAGGTCGAACCGCTCCAGCAGCTCGGTGGCCCGCTGCCGGGCGCGGACCTTCCCGAGGTGGTAGAGCCGGCCCACCATCACCAGGTTCTCGTAGCCGGTCAGGTGCTCGTCGACGGCGGCGTACTGCCCGGAGAGGCCGATGTTGGCCCGCACCGAGTTCGGCTCGCGCCGCACGTCGAAGCCGGCCACCTCCGCCTCGCCGGCGTCGGGGACCAGCAGCGTGGTCAGGCAGCGCACCGCCGTGGTCTTCCCGGCCCCGTTCGGGCCGAGCAGGGCCAACACCCGGCCCTGCGGCACGTCCAGGTCGAGGCCGCGCAGGGCCTCCACGTCGCCGTACCGCTTCGTCAAGCCGCGGGCGCTGATCATCGTCGCCGTCATCGTTCGCCTGCCTTCGCTGGTGGATCTCCCGAAGAACTTCGAGACTAGGGACCGGCGCCGACACTCCGACTCATCGGTGGTTTCGAGGCTCGCTCCGCTCGCACCTCAACCACCGGGACGGCTCGCTCCGCTCGCACCTCAACCCGCTGACGTCGGGGTCCCGGGATCTGTGAGACCCGTCACTGCCTAGAGTGCCGCCATGCCCCAGCGAGTCGACTCCCCCAGCGACCGGGCCGTGGAGAAGCTGCAGACGCTCGTCCGGATCCCGACGGTCTCCGACCGCGACCCCGCGAACGTCGACACAGCGGCGTTCGACGCCTTCGTCGACGCGCTGCTCGAGCAGTTCCCGGTCCTGCACGAGCACCTGGAGCTCACCCGGATCGACACCCACGGGCTGCTCTTCCGCTGGCCCGGCGAGTCCGCCGCGCGGCCGGTGGTGCTGATGGCCCACCTCGACGTCGTCCCGGTCGGCGACGCGGCCGGCTGGCGCTTCCCGCCGTTCGGCGCCGAGATCCACGACGGCGCGATCTGGGGCCGCGGCACCCTCGACGACAAGGGCGCGCTGGTCGCCATCTGCGAGGCCGTCGAGTCGCTGGTCGAGGCCGACTTCATCCCGGCGCAGGACATCTGGCTCTCCTTCGGCTGCAACGAGGAGGTCTCCGGCAGCGCCGCGACGCTGGCGGTGGAGGAGCTGAAGCGCCGCGGCGTGCGGCCCTGGTTCGTGCTCGACGAGGGCGGCGCGATCGCCGCCGAGGCGTTCCCCGGTGTCTCCGCCCCGGTCGGCGTCGTCGGCGTCACCGAGAAGGGCGTCACCTCCCTGGAGCTGGTCGCCACCGGCGACGGCGGCCACGCCTCGACCCCGGCGAAGAACGCCCCGACCGTCCGCATCGCGCGCGCCCTCACCCGGCTCGACGCCGCGCCGATGGCCCCCCAGCTCACCGACGTCACCCTCGAGCTGTTCCGCCGGATGAGCCCGAAGGCGGTCCGCCCGCTGCGGCCGGTGCTGCGCCGGGTCCTCGACGCCGAGCGGCTGCGCCCCCTGGTCACCCGCGCGCTGCTCGCCGCCGGCCCCGAGGCCGCGGCGATGGCCCGCACCACGTTCGCGCTGACCACGCTGTCGGGCTCGCCCGCGCTCAACGTGATCGCCTCCACGGCCAAGGCCGGCGTCAACATCCGGATCATGGTCGGCGACTCCGTCGCGGACGTGATCGCGCACGTGAAGACGGTCATCAACGACGACAGCATCCGCGTCGACGTGGTCGAGGCGAACGAGCCCAGCCCCGTCTCGCCGTACGACGACGAGGCGTTCGCGCTCATCGAGCGGATGATCACCGACTGCTTCCCGGACGCCGTCGCGGCGCCGTACGTGATGATGGCGGCCACCGACGCCCGCTACTTCACGCCCCTCTGCCCGCGGGTCTACCGGTTCACCCCGTTCCGGATGTCCAAGGCGCAGCGCGAGTCGATCCACACGTTCGACGAGCACCTCGGCGTCCAGGCCTTCCTGGACGGCATCGACTGGTACCGGCGCCTGATCCTCGCGCTGCCGGAAGGAACGGACCCCGCATGAGCGTCACCTCCCCCACGCTGACCCCGGCCCGCGGCCTGGTCGCGATCGTCGGCTTCCTCGTCTTCGTCGAGTTCGCCAGCGGCATCCTGCAGGGCTACTACACGCCGATCTTCTCCGACATCGCCGACCACCTCTCGATCAGCGACGCCGACGTCAACTGGTTCGAGGCCGCGCAGCTGATCGTCTCCGCGCTGGTGGTGCCGCCGCTGGCGCGCCTCGGCGACCTGGCCGGCCACAAGTCCGTGCTGCTGTGGGCGACCGCCGCCACCGCCATCGGCTCCTGGGTGATGGCGTTCGCCCCCGGCTTCACCACCTTCCTGGTCGGCGTCGCCCTCCAGGGCGCGTACGTCGTCTGGCTGCCGCTCGAGGTCGCGATCGTCTACCGGCGGACGGCCGGCAACCCGCGCCAGCACCAGCTCACCCGGCGCTCCGCGGCGATCCTGGTCGGCGCGCTGCAGCTCTCGGTGATCGTCGGCGCCCTGACCAGCGGCGCGCTGGTCGGCTCGGTCTCGATGACCACCCTGCTGATGCTGCCGGCGATCGCCGTCACCGCCTGCTTCGTGGTCATCTGGTTCGGCATCGAGGACGTCCCGGGCACCGCCGCCGGCCGCGCCTCCCTGGCCGCGATGGACCTGCGCGGCCTCGCGCTGCTGACCGCCGGGCTCGGCCTGGTCATGGCCGGCCTCATCGCGATCCGGCTCCAGGGCCCCGGCTCGCCGCTGCCGTGGCTGCTGCTGCTCGCCGGCGCCGCGACGATGGTGGTCTTCGTCCGCGCCGAGCTCGCCTGCGCCGAGCCGCTGGTCGACGTCCGGCTGCTCGCCTCGGGTGGGCAGTGGCAGGTCCAGCTGTGCGCCTTCCTGTTCGGCATGTCGGTGCTCGGCGCCCAGATCCCGCTCTCCACCTTCGCGCGCACCGACCCGGACGCCGTCGGCTACGGACTCGGCGCCAGCGCCGCCTTCGTCTCCACGCTGGTCGGCGTCTACGTCATCTTCATGGCCGTCGGCGCGTTCAGCCTGCCGCTCACCTCGCGGCTGTTCGGCGAGCGCGGCGCGCTCGTGGTCTCGGCGGTGCTGGCCGGCACCGGCTACGCGCTGTGGCTGCCGCTGCACGGCAGCACCGGCCAGGCGCTGGTCAACATGATGATCATCGGCGTCGGCTCCGGCGCGCTGGTCGCGGCCCTGCCGGCGGTCGCCGCCGCGGCCGCGCCGCCCGAGCGCACCGGCTTCGCGACCGGCATGACCAACGGCATCAAGACCGTCGGCGGCGCCATCGCGTCGGCGATCTTCGCGATCGCGCTCTCGGCCACCGGGTCGCTGGACGCGGCCGGCGAGGGCCACGCGCCGCTGTCGGGCTACCTGACCGTCTGGGCCGTCTGCGCCGTCTCCGCGTACGCCGCGGCCGTCGCGCTGGCGTTCCTGCCGCGCCGTACCGCCGAGGCCGGAAGCGACGTACTGTCGGCGGTATGACGCCCGCCGCCGCCCTGCTGGCCGACGCGCTCGGCCGGGTGCGGGAGGACGTGGCCGGCGTGCTCGACGGCCTCGACGAGGCGCAGCTGAGCGCCCGCGTCGGCGCCGGGTCGAACCCGATCGGCTGGCTGGTCTGGCACCTCACCCGCGTCCAGGACGACCACGTCGCCGGGGTGGCCGGTGCCTCGCAGGTGTGGGTCGACGAGGGGTACGTCGACCGGTTCGGCCTGCCGCTGGACGCCGCCGACCTCGGCTACGGCCACACCGCCGAGCAGGTGACCGCCGTGCGGGGCTTCCCCGCGGCGCTGCTGGGCGACTACCACGAGGCGACCTACCGGCGCAGCGTCGCGTACCTGGGGACGATCTCCGACGCGGACCTGGACCGGGTCGTCGACACCCGCTGGGACCCGCCGGTGACGCTCGGCGTGCGGCTGGTCAGCGTGGCGAACGACTGCGCCCAGCACGTCGGCCAGGCGGCGTTCGTGCGGGGCCTGCTGACGGGGTGGACTCCGGCATCGGGGTGACCTGAAGTCGCGTCGTCACAACCAGATTGGCCCCGAAATCGCTGGAAACGGGGCCAATCTGGTTGTGACGACGCGCAACCTCACGCCGCGACCGGCGCCGCCCGCGTCACCCGGTAGCGCACGAACGACGGCACCGCGATCGCGGCGACCACGGTCCCGACCACCACCAGTACGCCGCCGCCGGCCGCGGCCGCCGCCGTGCCGACCACCGCCGCGCTGGCCCCGTGGGCGACGTCGGCCAGCCGCGGCCCGCCCGCGACGACCACGATGAAGATGCCCTGGAGCCGCCCGCGCACGGCGTCGGAGGCGGCGGACTGCAGCATGCTCATCCGGAACGCCGCCGACGCCATGTCGGCGGCGCCGCCGATGACCAGCATCAGCACCGCGACGGTGAGCCACCCGGCCGCCGTACCGTCCTGGCGGGTGGCGGCGCCGACGGCCAGGCCGAAGCCGACCATGCTCAGGCCCCAGCCGACGATGCACCAGACCACGGCCAGGCCCTGGCGGCTGATCCGGGAGACCCAGCCGGAGAGCACGCCGCCGAGCACGGCGCCGGCGGGGATGCCGGCGAAGAGGAGCGCGAAGACCAGGCCGCCCTCCTCGGGGCCGGCGAAGCTCTCGTGCGCGATCTGCGGGAACAGCGCCCGCGGCATCCCGAACAGCATCGCGATGATGTCGACGACGAACGACATCATCAGCACGGGCTGGGTGCGCAGGTAGGCGAAGCCCTCCGCGACCGAGCGCAGCCCCGGTGCCCCGGTCGGCGCATCGAGCACCGGCAGCCGCGGCAGCCGGACCACCGCGCTCAGGGTGGCGAGCAGGAAGATCGCGTCGAGCAGGTACAGCAACGAGAAGCCGGTGACCGGGATCAGCATGCCCGCCACCAGCGGGCCGGCGATCGCGCCGGCCTGCATCACCGTCATGTTGAGCGAGTTCGCCGAGGGCAGCAGCTCGGCGGAGAGCAGCCGCGGCAGCACCGACGAGCGGGTCGGCTGGTTGACGGCGAAGAACGCCTGCTGCACCGCGAACAGGGTCAGCAGCAGCCACACGTTCGTCGACCCGGCGGCGGCCTGCAGCCAGAACAGCACGCTGGTGCCGATCAGGCCGGCCGTGGTGACCACCAGCAGCGTGCGGCGGTCGAAGTGGTCGGCGAGGGCGCCGCCCCACAGCCCGAAGACGATCAGCGGGACGAGCCCGAAGACGCCGGTCAGGCCGACGTACGCCGAGGAGCCGGTGTCGGCGTAGATCTGGGCCGGGACCGCGACCACCGTCAGCTGGGCGCCGACGACGGTGATGATGTTGGCGAGCCAGAGGCGCCGGAAGTGCGGGTTCCGCAACGGGCGCGTGTCGGCCAGGATCCCGCGGAGACTCACCGGTGGATCCTAGGTCGGACCGGCCCGGGCATCGCCGCGTGGGGCCCGATCGGGGTGCGCCTGTCGGATCCGGGTGGCACCGTTCGTGGAAGGGGTGACGGCGGCCGCGCGGGCCGCCGACGGACCCAGGAGGAGATCCCGATGACCCAGTACCTGCTCTCGGTGCACGACGACCCCGAGGCGATGGCCGCGCTGACCCCCGAGGTCATGCAGGAGATGTTCGCGGCCGTCGACACGTTCAACGAGAAGCTGATGGCCGAAGGGGCCTGGGTCTTCGCCGGCGGGCTCCAGCCGGCCGGGACGGCGTCGGTCGTGGACGGCGGCGGCGACCGGCCGGTGGTCACCGACGGCCCGTACCTGGAGGCCAAGGAGTACCTCGGTGGCTTCTGGATCATCGAGGCGCCCGACCTCGACGCCGCGCTCGCCTGGGCCGCCGCCGGGTCGCGGGCGTGCCGCGGCAAGGTCGAGGTGCGCCCGTTCCAGGAAGAGCCGCCGCCGGGTGACTGAGCCTGACGACGCCCCCGGGCCCGGGAGCGCCGCCGCCGAGGTCGAGCGGGTCTACCGGGCCGAGTACGGCCGCCTGATCGCCGCGCTGGTCCGCCGGTTCGGCGACATCGACCTCGCCGAGGACGCCGCCGCCGAGGCGCTGGTCACGGCGCTGGAGAAGTGGCCCGCCGGCGGCGTACCGCCGAACCCGGCCGCCTGGCTGACCACCACCGCCGCGAACCGCGCGATCGACCGGATCCGGCGCGAGGGCAAGCGGGACGCGAAGCAGAGGGCCGCCGCGATGGCGTACGACGACACCCCGCACGAGCCGGTCGGGCCGGTCTCGGACGACCGGCTGCGGCTGATCTTCACCTGCTGCCACCCCGCGCTCGCGCCCGAGGCCCGGGTGGCGCTGACGCTGCGGCTGCTGGGCGGGCTCACCGTGCCCGAGATCGCCCGGGCGTTCCTCGTCGCCGAGACCACGATGGCGCAGCGGATCACCCGGGCGAAGCGGAAGATCGCGGCCGCCAAGGTCCCCTACCGGGTGCCGGCGGCCGAGGACCTCCCCGAGCGCCTGGACGCGGTGCTGACGGTCCTGTTCCTCGTCTTCAACGAGGGCTACCTGGCCAGCGGTGCCGGCACCGCCGGCACCGCCGGCGGCTCCGGCGCCTCGGGGGAGGCCGCCGAGCCGGTGCGGGCCGACCTCACGGCCGAGGCGATCCGGCTGGCCCGGGCGCTGCACGAGCTGCTGCCCGAACCCGAGACCGCGGGGCTGCTCGCGCTGCTGCTGCTCACCGAGGCGCGGCGGGAGGCCCGGGTGCGGGACGGGGTGCTCGTCACCCTCGCCGACCAGGACCGCGGCGGCTGGGACCGGGAGCTGATCGCGGAGGGCCACGCGCTCGTGCGGGAGTGCCTGCGGATCAACCGGCCGGGTCGGTTCCAGCTGCTCGCGGCGATCAACGCCGTCCACACGGACGCCCCCGCCGCCGCGGACACCGACTGGGGCCAGGTGGTCGCGCTCTACGACCGGCTCGCGCGGCTCGACCCGTCGCCGATCGTGGCGCTCAACCGCGCGATCGCGGTCGCCGAGGTCGACGGTCCCGCGGTCGGGCTGGCGCTGGTCGACGGCCTGCCCGGCCTCGAGGGGTACCACCCGTGGCACGCGACGCGGGCCGACCTGCTGCGCCGGCTGGGCCGAGGCGCGGAGGCGGCGGCGGCGTACGACCGCGCCATCCAGGGCACCGCGAACCCCGCCGAGCGGGCCTACCTGACCCGTCGCCGCGGTGAGCTGGTCGCGCCACCGGGGGACGCCCCGGAGGCGTGACGGAGGCCCCGCCCGGCGAGAAACCCGGGGCCCGTGGCGGTCCGCGCGCCTAGGCTGACCCGGTGACCGACGCCGCTCTCCTCCCCCTCTCCCTGCCGTCCTCCGACGAGGTGGTCGACTGGGCCGCCTGGGTGCGCGAGCGCGCCGTCGTCGAGCTGCACGCCGCACGGAGCCTGGTCGACCGGGTCAGGACCGCGGACGTCGCGGACCCGCGCGCGGTGCTGGTGCTGTGGGACCGCGCGGCCGGCCACCTCGGCAACGCCGCAGCGATGGGCTCGCTGCTGGGCAACGTGCACCCCGACGCGGAGGTGCGGGACCTCGCCGACACCGCCGAGCAGGACGCGCAGCGGCTGGCCACCGAGTGGAGCCTGGACCGGGGCCTGTACGACGTCTTCGCCGCCCTCGACGAGGCGGCGCTCGCCGGCGACCCGCTCGCCACGCGGCTGCTCGCCAAGGTGCGCCAGGACTTCCGGCGCTCCGGCGTCGACCGCGACGACGCCACGCGGGCGCGGATCGCCGAGGTCAAGGAGCGGATCACCGAGCTCGACCAGGAGTTCGGCAAGGCGGTCCGCGACGACGTGCGCACGATCCGCGTGGCGCCCGAGCGGCTCGCCGGGCTGCCGGAGGACTGGCTGGACGCGCACCCCGCCGACGAGGACGGCCTGGTCACCGTCACCACCGACTACCCCGACGCGGTGCCGACCCGGATGTTCGCCCGCGACCAGGGCGTGCGGCGCGACATCTCGACCGCGTTCCTCCAGCGCGGCTGGCCGACCACCGAGCCGCTGCTCACGGAGATCTTTGCGCTGCGCCACGAGCTGGCCACCACCGTGGGCTTCGAGGACTGGCCGAGCTACGACGCGGACGTGAAGATGATCGGCACCGGTGACGCGATCCCGGCGTTCATCGACAAGATCGCGGACGCCGCGCAGGGGCCGTTGGAGCGCGACCTCGCCGTGCTGCTGGAGCGCTACCGCGCCGACTTCCCCGACGCGGGGACGATCGAGCCCTACGACGCGATCCACTACCAGGAGCTGGTCCGCGCGGAGCGCTACGACGTGGACTCCCAGAAGGTCCGGACCTACTTCGACTTCGCCAAGGTCCGGCAGGGGCTGCTGGAGGTGACCGGGCGCCTGTTCGGGCTGGAGTACCGCCCGGTCGAGGTGCCGGTGTGGCACCCGGAGGTGGCGGCGTACGACGTCGTGGCCGACGGCCGCGAGCTCGGCCGCATCTACCTCGACCTGCACCCCCGGGAGGGCAAGTACAAGCACGCCGCGCAGTTCACGCTGACCGACGGCGTGGCCGGGGAGCAGCTGCCGGAGGGCGTCCTGGTCTGCAACTTCTCGCGCGGGCTGATGGAGCACGACCACGTCACCACGCTCTTCCACGAGTTCGGACACCTGCTGCACCACCTGCTCGGCGGGCACGGCGCCTGGTACCGGTTCGCCGGCGTGGCCACCGAGTGGGACTTCGTCGAGGCGCCGAGCCAGATGCTGGAGGAGTGGGCCTGGGACGCGGACGTGCTGGGCTCCTTCGCCACCGACGTGGGCGGCGAGGCGATCCCGGCCGACCTGGTGGCGCGGATGAAGGCGGCCGACGACTACGGCAAGGGCATCTACGCGCGCACCCAGATGTTCTACGCGGCGATGTCGTACTGGTTCCACCGCGACCCGGCCGACGCCGCCGCGGCGGGCACGACGCCGCCGGACCTCACCGAGCGGATGATCGAGCTGCAGGGCACGTACGCCGCCCTCCCCTACCTGCCCGGCACCCACATGTTCGCCAGCTTCGGCCACCTGGGCGGCTACAGCTCGGCGTACTACACCTACATGTGGTCGCTGGTGATCGCGAAGGACCTGTTCAGCGCCTTCTCCGCCGACGACCTGTTCGACCCGGAGGTGGCCGGCCGGTACCGGGACCGCGTCCTGGCCCGGGGCGGCGAGGACGACGCGGCGAACCTGGTCGCGGACTTCCTCGGCCGGCCGTACTCGTTCGACTCGTACGCCGCCTGGCTGGCCCGCTGACCGCGCGAGTCGGCAGAAGCTGACGAGCAGCGCCCGCCGAGTCGGCAGAAACTCACCTCCCCCGCTGCGCTCCTCCGGTCAGTTTCTGCCGACTCGGCTACCCGGTCGTGCTCGCTGCGCTCGCTTGCCCGGCCTCGGGTCGATCTTGTCGGGACGCTTGATCGTGGGTGGTCTTCGGCGTACTCTCGCGATATATCGCGACATGACGACGTAGTGACGCCGAGCGATCGGCGCCCGTCGCCGCGATATCCCGATACCGAATCCAGCGCCCCGGACGCCGGGGCCGAGCACGAGGAGGTCCCACCATGGGACGCCGAGACTTCGGGGGATGCTTCCCCTTCGACATGTCAGGTCAGGGCCACCGCGGAGGTGGCGCCTACGAACGCTACGAGGACACCGAGCCCCGCCGGCACCAGCGCGGCGGCCCCTGGGGTTCCTGGGGCTCCTGGGGTGACGCCACCTGGGGTGGCCACCCGCGGCCGGGCGGCCCGGGCATGCAGGGCCCGCCGCCGTGGCTGGTCGGGCTCTTCGGCGGTGGCCGCCCCGAGGGCGGACGCGGGCCGCGGGTACGCCGCGGCGACGTCCGCGTCGCGATCCTCGACGTGCTGCGCGCCGCGAGCGAGCGCGAGGAGTCGCCCAACGGCTACCAGGTGATCCAGCAGATCGCCGAGCGCACCGAGGGCGCCTGGCGCCCCAGCCCCGGCTCCGTCTACCCGACCCTCCAGCAGCTGGAGGACGAGGGCCTGATCGAGCTCGACGAGGAGCGCGGCCGCCGCGCCCTGCGGCTCTCCGCTGCCGGGGCCCGCTACTGCGAGGAGAACGCCGAGGAGCTCGCCGCCGTGTGGGCGCCGTTCGAGCGCCCGTCCGAGGAGCCGGGGAGCGCCGACCACGCCGACCTGCGCGCCGAGATCCCGCAGGTGATGAGCGCGGTGTGGCAGATCGCCACGAACGGCTCGCCCGCCCAGCGACAGGCCGCCGTGGAGGTGCTCGTCGAGGCGCGGCGCCGGCTCTACGGGATCCTCGCCGACGGCCCCGAGCAGGAGGAGCCGGCCGGGGACGAGTGAGGCGCTAGGCCGGGTCGTGTGCCTGAGACCCGCGCATAGCGGGGTGTCGGGCACACGACCCCGGGTCCGGCGGCGTCACAGTCCGGCGGCGTCAGTCCAGCGTCACCGCGCGGTTGAGCCAGGTCGACATCGGCTTCATCCCGACCTTCTCGTACAGCGAGAGTGCCCCGGTCCGGGAGTCGGTGGCCAGTGACGACGTCACGGCGCCCCGCTCCCGGCCGGCGGCGAACGCGGCGACGAGCAGCGCCTGGGCCAGGCCCCGGTTGCGGTGGTCCCCGGCCACGGCGAGGCGGTCGACGTAGGTGTCGACCTCCCCGCCCTCGCCGGTGTTCCAGGCGACCGCCACCCCGACGACGCGCTCGCCCGTCCCGCCTCCGCCGTCGCCGCCGTCGCCGCCGCCGGTGGTGACCACCTGCAGGTGCCACGGCTCGAAGCCGGGTCGCCCCCACACCCCGGCGGCGACGTCGCCGATGCTCGCCCGCGGCCGGTCCGACCACTCCAGGAACGCGTCCTCCAGGACCGTGTAGACCTGCTCGTGGTCGTCCTCGGTGGCGGTGCGCAGCCGGTACCCCGGCGGCAGCGGGCGCTCCGCGACCTGCTCGCCGGGCCCGAGCCGCAGCACCCAGCTGGTCCAGCGCACGCGGTAGCCGAGCGCGGCCAGCAGCCGGTCGCCGTCCGACCCCTCGGGCACGGCCATGCCGAGCTCACGCTCCCCGCGGGCGCGGCCCAGGTCGCGCGCCCAGGCGGCCAGCCAGGTGCCGATGCCACGGCCGCGGTACGACGGCAGCACGGCGGCGTCGAAGCGCGTGGGGCCGACCAGCTCGGCGTACCCGGCCATCCGGTCGCCGTCGAGCACCGCGACCGAGCTGGTCGTGACGTCGTGGGACGGGCGCTGCCAGTCGGAGAGGATGTCCGCCTCCTCGATCTCGACCGACCCGACGTCGTGCTGCTCGCACGCGGCCATCAGCTCGAAGACGGCGCGCGAGTCGGCGGCCGTGAGCGGGCGCGTGGTGAGCCCGGAGGGAAGGGCGGGTGCGTCGGTCACCCGGTGAGTGTGCCCCGCGGTGCGGGTGGGACGCACTGCGATTTCCGTGCGGCCGGGTGTCGGGATCACCGGTCGACCGGTGATTCCCGCACTGGACAGGCGTTGCAATGCCTGTCAAGTGAATGAATCACCGGTCAACCGGTGATTCGTGGGGCAGGTGTGACGAAGGGCCAACCCCGGGTGGGGTCGGCCCTTCGGCGCTGCCGCTCGCGGGATCAGGCGTTGCGGATCGCGGAGACGTCGAACTCGAGCTTGATCTTCTCCGAGACGAGCAGGCCGCCGGTCTCCAGGGCGGCGTTCCAGGTGAGGCCCCAGTCCTTGCGGTTGATGGTGGTCGAGCCCTCGAAGCCGACGCGGAGGTTGCCGAACGGGTCCTTGGCGGAGCCGCCCTCCTCGAACTCGATGGTGAGCGGACGGGTGACGCCCTTGACGGTGAAGTCGCCGGTGATGGCCCACACGTCGCCGTCGCGGGCGACCGCGGTCGAGACGAAGGTGAGCTCGGGGTACGTCTCGGCGTCGAAGAAGTCGCCGGAGGCGAGGTGGCCGTCGCGGTCGGCGACACCGGTGTCGATGCTCGCGGCCTGGATGGTCAGCGAGACCGAGGACGCGGCCGGGTTCGCGGTGTCGATGTGCGCGGTGCCGCTGAAGTCCTTGAAGGCGCCGCCGACCTTGGTGACCATCGCGTGCCGGGCGACGAACCCGAGGCGGGTGTGGGTGGCGTCGATGGTGTAGTCGCCGGAGATGTCGGCGAGGGCGGCGGTGGTGTCGACGGTCTCGGTCATGGTGAGCTCCCGTGGGGTTGGTTGGTTGAAGTCTCAACTACCCGAACAGGGCGACCTCCCGGACTATTCCGGCCCGGCGGAAAATTGTTGAAAGTTGGATCGCATGCCGTGGATCGCACGCCGAGCGGGGCGGAGGTTTCCGCCGGCCGGCGACCGGGCAGGAATGGTCCGGTTCGGGGAATGCGAACGGCCGCGACCCACCCGGAGGTGGATCGCGGCCGTGTCAGATGTCGGCGGAGGCGATCAGGCTGCGTGGTCGTCCGGACGCTTGGCGCGCGCGGCGGCCCGGGTCCAGCGTGCCTCCATGTGCCGACGACCGTCTGTGCCGATCACTGAGACCCAGCGCATCTTGAGCTGAGAAGACTTCTTCGAGTCGTGCATGGGACACCTCCTGTTCACTCGTTGTTCACCAATGTACCACAGCCCCCACCTCGATGCCCGATTTGTGGTCCCGGCGCGGCCTGTCGCTCCACCCGGACACCCCCGGGGGGCCCTGGCCGCACTCCACGCTCCACCGGGCGAGATCGGGCCTGGGACCGGGTCCCGGCCGGCGTTCCCGTGGGGGTCCGGGCCGGAGGTCCCGTCGCCCTCGATGGCGACCGTGAAGCACCCCCAGCGGTCGCGAAGTGACGATTTCTGCCCGTTTTCGGGCAGATTTGAGTGGGAACTTGACCGGTAGGGCCCATCGGCGCAGTCTTGTCGCGTGCCGATCGACCCCCACCTGCTGCAGCGCGTGGTGGCCAGTACCGGGCTGACCGAGACCGAGGCGGCGCGGTTGATCGGCGATGTCATCGCCTACCACCAGGAGCCGGTGGCGGAGTTCGTGCGCCGCCGGCACGCGGAACTCCAGGACACCGGCGCGCGCAACGCCGAGATCTTCCCCCGGCTGCGCGACGAGCTCGCCGAGCGCGTCGTCGCGGCTCCCGACCTCAGCGAGCGGCAGCTGCGCCGCCTCGTCTACGGATAACCCCCAGGAGCGCACATGTGCGGCATCGTCGGATACATCGGGACCCAGCAGGCGGCCCCGCTTCTCATCGAGGGCCTGTCCCGGCTCGAGCACCGCGGCTACGACTCCGCGGGTGTCGCGGTCGGCGGCGCCACGGGTCTCCGGGTCGCCAAGAAGGCCGGCCGCGTCCGCGACCTCGGTGAGGGACTGCCGAAGCGGTTCTCCGGCAAGGCCGGCATCGGGCACACCCGGTGGGCCACCCACGGCCCGGCGAACGACGTCAACGCCCACCCGCACACCGACGGCAAGGGCCTGGTGGCGGTCGTCCACAACGGCATCATCGACAACGCGGCGGCGCTGCGCGCCGCCCTCAGTGCCGACGGGGTCGAGCTGGCCTCCGACACCGACACCGAGGTGCTCGCGCACATGGTGGCCGCGTCCGAGCAGGAGTCCCTCGAGGACAAGGTGGCCGAGGTGCTGTCCCGGATCGAGGGCACGTACGGCGTCGCGTTCCTGCACGCCGACTTCCCGGACCGGATCGTGGTGGCCCGCAACGGCAGCCCGCTGCTCGTCGGCGTCGGCGAGAAGGAGATGTTCGTCGCCTCCGACCTCGCCGCAGTGGTCCGCTACACCACCACCATCGCGCACCTCGACGACGGCGAGATGGCCACCGTCACCGCCGGCGGGTTCACCACCTACCGCCTCGACGCCACCGGACCCGCGGCCATCGAGCGCCGCGCGCAGTCCGTCGACATCGACCCCGACGCCTACGAGGCCGGGGAGCACGAGTCGTTCATGCTCAAGGAGATGTACGAGCAGCCGGCGGGGGCCGAGAGCGTGCTGCGCGGCCGCCTCGACGAGCGCTTCGGCACCTCCCACCTCGGCGGACTCGGCCTCGACGCGCGCGACCTGCGCGAGATCAAGCGGGTCAAGCTGCTCGGCTGCGGGTCGGCGTACTACGTCGGCCAGATGGGTGCCGCGCTGATCGAGGAGCTGGCGCGGGTGCCCGCGGACGCGGAGGCGGCCTCGGAGTTCCGCTACCGCAACCCGATCATCGAGCCCGACACCCTCTACGTCGCGGTCAGCCAGTCCGGCGAGACCGTGGACACCCTCCTGGCCGTGCAGGAGATCAAGCGCAAGGGCGGCCGCGCGATCGGCGTCGTCAACGTCGTCGGCTCCGCGATCGCCCGCGAGGCGGGTCGTGGGATCTACCTGCACGCCGGGCCCGAGGTGGCCGTCGCCTCCACCAAGGCGCTCACCAACATGTTCCTCGCCTTCGCGCTGCTCGCCCTCCAGCTCGGCCGCGTGCGCGACCTCTCCCTCGCCCAGGGCAAGGAGCTGATCGCCGCCCTCAACGAGCTGCCCGGCCAGATCCAGCAGATCCTCGACACCGCGGACGCGATCGAGCCGATCGCGCAGCGGATCGCCGCCGCGGAGAGCCTCTTCTTCATCGGCCGCGTGCGCGGCTTCCCGGTCGCCCGCGAGGGTGCGCAGAAGCTGAAGGAGATCAGCTACCGGCACGCCGAGGCCTACCAGACCTCCGAGCTCAAGCACGGCCCGCTCGCGCTGATCACGCCCGAGCTGCCGACCGTCGCGATCGTCCCCGACGACGAGCTCGTCGAGCGCAACGTCGCCGCGCTGCACGAGATCGCCGCCCGCGGGGGCCCGCTCGTCGTCGTCACCCACCCCGGCGTCGACCTCGGCGAGCTGGAGGAGGGCGACTGCTCGCGGATCGAGGTGCCGCGGAGCCTGCGGGCGCTCGACCCGATCCTGCTCACCATCCCGCTGCAGATCCTGGCGTACCAGGCCGCGCAGGCGCTCGGGCTGGACATCGACAAGCCGCGCAACCTGGCCAAGTCCGTCACGGTCGAGTAGCAGCAGCCCTTCCGGGCGCGGGAGGCGTTCGGGAACAATCGTCGCGGTGCACACCATGACCGTCAGCGACGGTGCGGAAGCGTTCGACGTCACGGTCCTGGGTGACCCACGGTCCTCCCGGACGGTCCTCTTCTCCGTCGGGAGCGGCGGCGATCCGGGTCGGCACCTGCCACTCCTGACCGCGCTCGCCGAGGGCGGTCTCGTCGTCGCCCCGCACTTCGAGCGGCTCGCCACGCCGAGACCGTCGGCGGACCAGCTCACGCTGCGGGCTCGGCGGCTCAGCCTCGCGGTCGAGGCCGTCGGGGCTGAGGACGGCCCCGTCGCGGGGATCGGACACTCGATCGGCGCGACCGTGCTGCTCGCGCTCGCCGGCGCCCGGATGTGGCTGGGACCGGCGACGTCGTTGGACGTCGTGCCGATCCAGCGGCTGCGCCGCGTCGCCCTGCTCGCCCCCGCCGCTGGATACTTCCTCGCCCCCGGCGCGGTCGACGCCGTACGGGCTCCGGTGCTTGCCTGGATCGGCTCGGAGGACCCGGTCACGCCCCCGTCCCAGCTGGAGCTGCTCGCTGACGGCCTCCGCGACCTGACCGAGGTCGACCTGCGCGTGGCCGCCGGCGGGGGGCACTTCTCGTTCCTCCATGAGCCTCCGCCCGGCGTGCCCGAGCCGCTCGGCGATCGGGAGGCGTTCCTCGCCGAGATGTGCGCCGACCTGGTGCGCTTCGTCAGCGAGAACTGACGTGCGGCGCGGTACGACGGGGGTACACGTGAGCCAGCGCACCGCGACGACGAATCACCGGGGACTAGACGCCGCGACTACCGTGGGAAGGTGACTTCTTCCGACGTACCGGTCGACGGCCCCAACGACGAGACCGACGCCCCGGTGGCGACCGCGGAGGTCGACGCCCCGATCGAGGCGTCCGAGGGCGCCGAGGATACCCCGGCCCCGGGCTTCGCCGAGCTCGGCCTCGGCAAGAAGGTGCTCAAGGCGCTGGCCGACGTGGGCTACGAGAGCCCCTCGGCGATCCAGGCCGAGACCATCCCGCACCTGCTCGAGGGCCGCGACGTCCTCGGCCTGGCGCAGACCGGCACGGGCAAGACCGCCGCGTTCGCGCTGCCGATCCTGGACCAGCTCGACCTGCACCAGAAGACCCCGCAGGCCCTCGTGCTGGCGCCGACCCGCGAGCTGGCGCTCCAGGTCTGCGAGGCGTTCGAGAAGTACGCCGCGCACACCAAGGGCATCCGCCTGCTGCCGGTGTACGGCGGCCAGGGCTACGGCGTCCAGCTCTCGGCGCTGCGCCGCGGCGTGCACGTCGTGGTCGGCACCCCCGGCCGGATCATGGACCACCTGGACAAGGGCACGCTCGACCTCTCCGAGCTGCGCTTCCTGGTCCTCGACGAGGCCGACGAGATGCTCAACATGGGCTTCGCCGAGGACGTCGAGACGATCCTCGCCGACACCCCGGACACCAAGCAGGTCGCGCTCTTCTCCGCGACGATGCCGCGCCAGATCCGCGCGCTCTCGGGCACCTACCTCAAGGACCCGGTCGAGGTCACGATCGAGCGGAAGACCCGGACCGCGGAGAACATCAAGCAGCGGTACCTGATCGTCAGCTACCCGCAGAAGGTCGACGCGATCACCCGGATCCTCGAGGTCGAGAACTGGGAAGCCACGATCGTCTTCGTCCGCACCAAGAACGAGACCGAGCTGCTCGCCGAGAAGCTCCGCGCCCGCGGCCTCAGCGCCGCCGCGATCAACGGCGACATCCCGCAGCAGGCCCGCGAGCGCACCGTCAACCAGCTCAAGGACGGCAAGCTCGACATCCTGGTCGCCACCGACGTCGCGGCCCGCGGCCTCGACGTGGAGCGGATCAGCCACGTCATCAACTACGACATCCCGACCGACACCGAGGCCTACGTGCACCGGATCGGCCGCACCGGTCGCGCCGGCCGCAGCGGCGACGCGATCTCGTTCGTCACCCCGCGCGAGCGCTACCTGCTCAAGCACATCGAGCGGGCCACCCGCTCGACGCTCGAGCAGATGCAGCTGCCCAGCGTCGAGGCCGTCAACGAGACGCGGCTGAACCGGTTCGACGACAAGATCAACGTGGCGCTGCAGGACAAGAACCTCGGCTTCTTCCGCGACGTGGTGGGTCACTACGTCAAGGAGTACGACGTCCCCGAGGCCGACGTGGCCGCGGCGCTGGCGATCGTGATGCAGGGCGACACCCCGCTGCTGATGGAGCCCGAGCCGGAGCCCGAGCGCCGGCCGCGCCGCGACTTCGACCGCGACCGGGGCGACCGGGGCGACCGGGGCGGTCGGTGGGACCGCGACGACCGCGGGCCGCGCGACCGGGGGGACCGTGGCGAGCGCAAGCCGCGCAGCGGCGCCCCGATGCAGGCCTACAAGATCCAGGTCGGCAAGCGGCACCGGGTCGAGCCCCGCCAGATCGTCGGCGCGATCGCCAACGAGGGCGGGCTGGACCGGCGCGACTTCGGCCGGATCACGATCCGCGGCGACTACTCGATCGTCGAGCTGCCGGCCCGGCTGCCCGACGGCGCCTGGGACAAGCTCAAGGAGACGCGGATCAGCGGCAAGCTGATCGAGCTGTCCAAGGACTACGGCCCGCCGAAGCGCAGCCGCGACTGATCGGCGAGGGCTGGTCGTGCGCGGGCCGGGGGGACTGCGCGCCGTCGTACCGCTGCTGGCGGCGTCGGCGCTGACCGCCGGCGGCTGCACCGTCGACGTCGAGCCGCTGGACACCAGCACGATCGGCCCGTCCGCCGGCGCCTCCGCCGGTCCGTCCGCCGGCTCGGCGACGGAGTCATCCACCGGCTCCAGCGGCACCGCCACGGCCGGCTCGTCGACCGGGGCCACCGCCCGGACCGAGGGCTCCCGGGCCCGGGATGGCCAGCGCAAGGAACGGCGCACCGGCGCCGCGGGCAAGGTCCCGGACGCCGTGATCCTCGAGGAGCTGCGTCGTACGGCGGAGCGGATCGCCCAGCGGCTCCCGTCGGCCACGCCCACGGTGCTGCCCACCGACGTCGACGCCTCCACGAACCGCGGTCTCGGCTACCGGCTGATGCTGGACTTCGGCTTCGAGGAGGCGCAGTGGCGCTACCTCGACGCGCTGTGGCGCCGCGAGTCCGGGTGGAACCACCTCGCCGAGAACCCGCGCTCGGGCGCCTACGGCATCCCGCAGTCCCTGCCCGCGACGAAGATGGCCGTCGTCGGGGACGACTGGCGCACCAACCCCGAGACGCAGATCAGGTGGGGACTGGCCTACATCGCGGCCCGGTACGGCAGCCCGCAAGCCGCCTGGGCGCACTCCGAGCGCACGGGCTGGTACTGACCTCGCGGCCGCGCCCCGACGCGGCCTCCGCGACGGCGCGGTTCGCCGGGCTTGCGCAGGTCAGCGGCATGTGGGTTCATGTTGAGATGAAGCCAACCGCGACGATCCGCTGGTCGATCGGCGAGCTCGCCGAGCGGTTCGACCTGCCCACCAACGTGCTGCGGCACTGGGAGGAGAAGGGGTTGCTGCACCCCGCGCGCGACGCCGCCGGCCGCCGCCACTACGTCGAGGACGACGCCTACCGGGTCGCGGTGATCCTCTCCAGCAAGGCCGCCGGGATGAGCCTCGACCAGATCGCCGGGCTGGTCGACGGCACCGCGGCCGGGCGCCACCGGCTGCTGACCGAGCACCTCGCCGACCTCGACCGGCGTGAGGAGGAGATCGCGAGGTCGCGGCACCTGACCACGCACGCGCTCGAGTGCCGGGCGCACGACATCTCCGCCTGCCCGAACTTCAAGGCGCACGTGGCGGACATCGTCAGCGGGGTGACGACCGGCTTCCCGATCCGCGACCACCGGCACCACGCCGACGCCCATGCCGGCCGGCCGGTGGGTGGGGCCGTGGCGGACCCTCAGTAGCGCACGTCCACCCAGACCTCGCGGTGGTCCGACGTCGGTACCCCGGTGCCCGGCCACTGCACCGGGTCGTAGTCGCCGGTCAGGTAGTAGAGCGGGTCGTCGTCGGTCGGCCAGAAGACGCCGGACCCGCGCACCTTCGTGCCGCGCGAGGGCAGCACGTAGTCGACGCGCAGGTTGCCCGGTGCGAAGTCGGCGAAGTCGGCGGTGTCGAGCGCCGGGTCGCCGAGGTGGCTGTCGTTGGCGCCGCCCTGGTCGGCCGCCTCGGCGCCGCCGTCCGAGCGCGGCTCGGCGTCCACGACCCGCGGGTGGTCGAGCAGCTGGAGGATCGCGTCGTCGGTGGAGTCGCCGTCGAGCGGGTCGGCGTTCATGTCGCCGGCGATCACGAAGCGGGAGCCGGGTCGGAGGCCGCCGTACCGGCCCTCGTCGTCGTAGATGTAGGACGACGTCCGCCGGTCGCCCACGTAGTCGGCCCAGAACCGGATCTCGTCGTGGTTGCGCGTGCCGTTGCGGTCCTCGGCGCCGTCGAAGGTCGGCGGCGTGGGGTGGGAGACGAGGAAGTGGACGGTGCGCCGCCCGATGCGGATCGGGACGTCCCAGTGCGACTTGGAGGAGAGGCGGAGGTCGGCGAGCTCCTCGGGCGAGTACCAGTCCGCGGGGGCGTCGGTGGCGGGGTCGTCGGGGAGCAGCGCGCCGGGCATGTCGGCCCAGCGGAAGAACTGGAAGGTGCGCACCGCGTCGGTGTCGATCGGGTACTTCGAGAGGACGAGCATCCCGTACTGGCCCTCGAACAGGCCGAAGCCGAACGCGTCGTTGCCGCCGCCGATCGTGCCGTCGTTGTCGAGGTCGTGGCCGCTGGGGACGCCGGTGTTCGACGGGGCGATGTAGGCGTAGGGGTAGTGGATCGGCGCGGCGCCGTGGTGGGCCACTGCGAGGTAGTTCTCGCGGAACAGGTCGACCGCCGCGGGGTCGTAGTCGAACTCGTTGACCAGCAGCACGTCGGGCCGCACCCGCTGGATGGTCTCGGCGACGTTGGCGGCCTGCGCGTTGTCGGGCGTGGCGAGGTCGGCGGCGAGCTGGCCGGCGGCCGAGCGGTTGAGCGACGCGTTGAACGTGGAGAACCGGACGGTGCGGTGGTGCTTCCCGCCCTTGGTGGCACCGGCCTTGCCGGCCTTGGCGGCGCCGGTGCGGTGGTGGTCGGTGGGGCCGGCCGTCGCGGGTGGGGCCGAGAGCGCGGCGGTGGCGACCAGGGCGGTGGCCAGGCCGGCGGCGAGGGCGGGCGCTGTACGGCGGGCGGGATGCATGCGGACCTCCGAGTCGGTGTGCCTTCCACGGCCCACCGTAGACAGGGGGCGGACCCTTCGCACCGGCCACGGGCGACCGGTCGATGAACTCCGAGGGACCCGCGGCGCGATCACGTCGGGCCCCGCTGGTAGGAACGGGGCATGCGGCGACTTCCGGCGGCCCTGAGCACGAGCCTGCTCCTCGTTCCCCTGCTGGCGGGCTGCAGCGGGGACGACGGCGGCGACTCCGCCCCGAGCGAGGCCGCCGCCGGCGCCCTCGCCGAGGAGCTCGCCGCCGCGCTGGTGCTGGCCGCCACGCCGGAGGAGGCGGACCCGGAGGAGACCGCGACCGCGACGGACGGGACCGGGTCGGACGGGACCGGGTCGGCGGGGTCGTCGGACTCGTCGGCGCCCGGTCTCGCGGAGCTGCCGTTCGCCGACGCGGTCGGCACCGCGGTCGCCGAGGAGTACGCCACGGTCGTGGACGGCATGGACGGCGCGGTGCCGGCGGTCGAGGTCGACGGCGTCGGCGAGGCCGAGGAGGACCCCGAGGCCGCGGAGACCGTGCGGGTCGCGACGCTCGCCTGGACCTGGCCGGTCACCGACGAGGACGACTGGACCTACACCTCGGACGCCGAGCTGGTCGCCGTCGACGGCGGCGACGGCTGGGCGGTGCGGTGGGAGCGCACCGTGGTCGAGCCGACGCTGCGCAAGCGCGAGGTGCTCGACGCCGCCACGGAGGAGGCCGACCGCGGCGACATCACCGGCGCCGGCGGTGCGGTGCTGGTCACCGAGCGCCCCGTACTGCGCTACGGCATCGACAAGACCAAGGTCGCCGGGAAGCAGGCGGCCGACTCCGCCCGCACGCTGGCCCGGCTCGTCGGGATCGACGTGGCCTCCTACGTGAAGCAGGTGCGCGCCGCCGGTGACAGCGCGTACGTCGAGGCGATCACCTACCGCAAGGGACAGGTGCCCGCCGAGGTCGACCTCGGCGCGGACCGGATCGAGGGCGTCCTGGTCGTGCCCGACCGGATCGCGCTGGCGCCGACCCGGGAGTTCGCGGCACCGATCCTGGGACGCGTCGGTCCCGTGACCGCCGAGATGGTCGCCGAGGACCCCGAGGTCTACCGCGCGGGCGACATCGCGGGCACCTCCGGCCTGCAGGCCCGGTACGACGAGCAGCTGCGCGGCACCCCCGGCCGCGCGGTCGCGGCCGTCCGGGAGAACGGGCGGCGGCGCGCGCTCTTCACGGTCGACGCCGTCGACGGCACGCCGCTGGCCACCACGCTCGACCCGCGCCTGCAGAACCGCGCGGAGGAGCTGCTCGCCGACGTCGGTCCCGCGAGCGCGCTGGTCGCCATCCGGCCCAGCGACGGCTCGATCCTGGTGGCGGCCAACGGGCCGGGCACGGGCGGCCAGAACTACGCCACCTACGGCCAGGCCGCGCCGGGGTCGACCTTCAAGATCGTCTCCAGCCTCGCCCTGCTCCGGGACGGGCTCAACCCGGACAGCCCGGTGGACTGCCCGGCCACGGTCACCGTCGACGGGAAGGCGTTCGAGAACTACGACGACTACCCGTCGGCGTACCTCGGTCGGATCCCGCTCCGGACGGCGGTCGCCCAGTCCTGCAACACCGCCTTCACCGGCCAGCACGGCCGGATCGGCAAGGGCGACCTGGCCGAGGCCGCCGGCAGCCTCGGCCTGGGCATCGACCACGACCTCGGGTTCCCCGCGTACTTCGGCCAGGTGCCCGACCCCGCCTCGCAGACGGAGGCCGCCGCCGACCTGATCGGCCAGGGCCGGATCCTCGCCTCACCGATGGTGATGGCGACCGTGATCGGCAGCGTCCAGGCCGGCGAGACCGTCGTACCGACCCTGCTGCCCGACTACGACGCCACCGCGGAGGGCCGGGCGACGCGCCTGACCGCCCGGGAGGCCGATCAGCTCAGGTCGATGCTGCGCGAGGTGGTCACCTCCGGCAGCGGGCGCGGGCTGGCCGACCTGCCGGCCCCCGCCGCGATCGCGAAGACGGGCACCGCCGAGTTCAGCGCGGACGGCAAGTCCGGCCTGCACGCGTGGATGGTCGCGGCGCACGGCGACCTGGCGGTCGCGGTCTACGTCGACCGCGGCGAGTCGGGCAGCCGTACCGCCGGCCCCATCCTGGAGGCCTTCCTCCGCGCCGCCGGCTGAGACGCGGCCGCTACGGCCGAATGACGAAACAGGCGCCCGCGACGTGGACCGCGACGGTGGGTACCGGCATCCCTCGCGCCCTCGACTCAAGGAGTGACGGCTGCGATCGCGGGGAACGCGGAGCAAGCGGTCCGGAGGGAGCGACGAAGGAGCGACCGGAGGCCGCGAGCGAGGCTTCCCCGCGTGCAGCCGCGGTGAGACGCCGGCGGCGCTGGACCACCGGATCGCCCGACTGCGAGTGCGGCAGCGTGGCGCGAGCGAAGCGAGCGACATCGCTCGCACCATCAAAAAGAGTGAGCCCCTCGTCGCATGGGGTCAACGAGGGGCTCATGTCGCCTTTCGGTGCTCCCTCCGATTAACGACAATCCAAACTTTAGCGATCTCGGCGCAGATTGCTAGGGGGAATCGGTAGAAAGTTGCATCGGTGACCTGCACAAGCCTGCCTGGTCTGCTGCACAGGAAGGGCTCGGACGCTCCCGTCGCGACCCCCTGAGTGCCAGAGTGGGGGCATGAGCGACTTCGACCTGCTGCCCGAGGACAGGCGCCGACTCTTCATCGGCGGGACGTGGCGGGAGTCCTCCTCCGGGGCCCGCCTGGACGTGATCGACCCGGCCGACGGCGGCGTGCTCACGGACGTCGCGGACGGGACGCTGGAGGACGCCGGCGCCGCCCTCGACGCGGCGGTCGCCGCGCAGGCGGACTGGGCCGCGACGCCGCCGCGGGATCGCGGCGAGATCCTGCGCCGCGCCTTCGAGGCGCTCGTCGAGCGCGGTGACGACTTCGCCCGGCTGATGAGCCTGGAGATGGGCAAGCCGGTGGCCGAGGCGCGCGGCGAGGTGACCTACGGGGCCGAGTTCTTCCGCTGGTTCTCCGAGGAGGCGGTGCGGATCCACGGCCGGTGGATGGACGCCCCGGCGGGGACGAGCCGGCTGCTGACGATGCGCAAGCCGGTCGGGCCGTGCCTGTTCATCACGCCGTGGAACTTCCCGCTGGCGATGGGCACCCGCAAGATCGGGCCGGCGGTCGCGGCCGGCTGCACGATGGTGGTCAAGCCCGCCTCGCAGACGCCGCTGACGATGCTGGCGCTCGCCGACGTGCTCGCCGAGGCGGGGCTGCCCGACGGCGTGCTCAACGTCGTCACCACCTCCCGCTCGGGTGCGTTCAGCGAGACGCTGCAGGCCGATCCGCGGCTGCGGAAGGTCAGCTTCACCGGCTCGACCGGTATCGGCAAGGTGCTGGTCCGCCAGTCCGCCGACCAGCTGCAGCGGGTCAGCATGGAGCTCGGCGGGAACGCGCCGTTCATCGTCTTCGCCGACGCCGACATCGACGCCGCCGTGGACGGCGCGATGCTGGCCAAGATGCGCAACATGGGCGAGGCCTGCACCTCCGCCAACCGCTTCCTGGTCGAGGAGTCGGTCGCCGAGGAGTTCGGGTCCAAGATGGCGATCCGGATGGGGGCGCTGACGGTCGGCCGTGGCCAGGACGACGGCGTCGACGTCGGCCCGCTGATCGACGAGAAGGCGGTGGCCTCGGTCTCCGCGCTCGTCGGCGACGCGGTCGACCGCGGCGCCCGGGCGCTCGTCGGTGGGGAGGAGCCCGGCGGCGAGGGGTTCTTCTACCCGCCGACGGTCCTGGTCGACGTACCGGCGGACGCCGACGTGGTCACCAACGAGATCTTCGGCCCGGTCGCCCCGATCACCACCTTCACGAGCGAGGACGAGGCGATCGCGCACGCGAACAACACCGAGTACGGGCTCGCCGCCTACGCCTACACCCGCGACCTGGCCCGCACGATCCGGCTCGGGGAGCGTCTGGAGTACGGGATGCTCGGCATCAACACCGGCCTGGTCTCCAACCCGGCGGCCCCGTTCGGCGGGATGAAGGCGTCCGGCTTCGGCCGCGAGGGCGGGTTCGAGGGGATCGAGGAGTACCTGGAGACGACGTACCTGGCGATCCCGGCGCCCTGAGCGGGGCCCCGGGCCTCGGCTCAGCCGCGCAACGCGGCCAGCACCTCGGCGTTGTGCCGGTGCCCGCGGGTCTCGTAGCCGACGACGGTCACCCACGGCACCAGCGCCAGCACCAGGAGGCAGGCGACGAGGTCGACGTCGGCGGCGGCCATCGCGACCGGGGCGGCCAGCAGCGCCACGCTGATCGCGCCGAGGAGCAGGTGGAACGGGTCGAGCGAGCGGCTGAACACGGCGTACAGGATGTAGAAGACGAGCAGGTACGTCGCCAGCGGCACCGCCACCGACAGCACGGTCCCGACCCGGCCGAGCTCGCTGTGGTGCTCGATGTAGTACGCGGCCACGTGCAGCCCGGCACCGACCGCGGCGATCGATCCGAACAGCGGGATGTGACCGTAGCCCCAGCCGAACGAGCGTTCGCGGCGCAGCTCGAGGATCTCGCCGTGCGGCACCACGAAGTAGGTCCACCACATGCCGAACGTCATGGCGGTGCCCGCCGCGGCGAGCAGCACCACCTCGGCGTTGAGGTCGCCGATCGCGGTCAGGCTGGCCATCGTGCCGATCAGGCCCTCGCCGAGGACGATGATCGCCATCAGTCCGTAGCGCTCCGCGATGTGGCCGGCGTGCCACGGCGTACCGCCGAAGCGCCGCTCGGCGATGATCGGGCCGGTGACCTCGATCGCCAGCGGGACGCACATCGCGAGGAAGGTTGCGCCCACGCTGAGGTCGACGATTGCCAGCCAGCACCAGATCACCTGCGCCGCCAGGATGGTGGTGATGTAGGTCCGGTGGGCGGCGCGGCGTGCCGGGTCGTGCCGCGAGGCGCGCCACCACTGCGCGACCATCGCGACCCGCATCACCACGTAGCCCCAGACCAGGACGTCGTTGTCGAGCGTCTCGCCGTCGTGGATGGACGCGAACACCGCCGGCAGGCCGAGCGCGAAGACGAGGACGCCCATCATCTGCACCATCGTCAGCAGCCGGAACAGCCAGTCGTCGGTGTCGTAGGCCGATGCGAACCAGGTGAAGTTGATCCAGGCCCAGGCGATCCCGAAGGTGACGAAGGTGAAGCCGACGATGCCGGCGGCCACGTGGTCCTCGGTCAGGCTGTGGGCGAGCTCGTTGGACGCGGTCCCGAACGCGATCACGAAGGTCAGGTCGAAGAGGAGCTCGAGCGGCGTCGCGGCGCGATGGGTCTCGTCCGGGTCGCGGCCCGTCATCCGCAGGGTCCGGTGCTGGAGCTGGAGCGGGTGCTCGGCCATGCTCGGGATCCTAGGGACGACGGCTCCGCTGCGGCAGGGTTCGCGCGCTCAGACCGCTCGGCCGAGTCGGCCCAGCAGGGCGCGCCCCGGGTCCGGCACCGGCAGCGTCGGCAGTGGGCGGGCGAAGGCGTCGGCGCCGGGCTCGGCGTCGGCCGCGGCGCGGAGCAGGTCGGCCCACGGCAGCAGGTCCGCGGCGAGCGCCGACGGCAGCGGCGCCCCCTCGCCGGTCGCGCGGCCGACGTCCCAGCCGTGCACGGCGACCTCGACGGCGGCGAGGGCGGCGACCACGGCGACGGGGGCCGGTACGCCGCACACGCCCACGTCGCCCGCCGCCCCCTCGGCCTCCAGCCGGGCGGTCCAGGCGCCGAGCAGGCCCGTGGCCTTCCGGCGCAGCGCCGCCAGCCGGAGCTCGGGGTGCGTCGGGGCGGCGCTGTGCGGGCTGACCGCCCCGCCGGCGCCCTCGGCGAAGGCGTCCAGGGAGTCCTCCATGTGCGCGAGGAGGTCCGCCAGCCGCCACCGCTCGCACGGGGTGGCCCGGCCGAACGCGCCCGGCGTGACGGTGGCCAGGGTGCCGCAGGTGTAGCCGATCGCCCGCTCGAGCAGCTCCACCGAGGTGTGCGGCGGCACGCCGGCCGCCGCCGGCGACGCGGTCATCCCGTCGTACGGGCCGTGCCGGCCGGTGTCGCGGCGGGTTCCTCGGGCCGGTAGTCCGCCGGGAGGCTGGCGGGGAGCCCGAACCGCTCGAAGAGGCGGTGGTCGAAGAACGCCGTGACGTGCCGGACCCGGTCGCCGTCGAGCTGCAGCACCTGGAACTGGAACGGCGTGAAGGTGCCGTCGGGCTGGCGCATGTAGAGCCCGAACGCGGGCTGGCCGTTGGCGGAGGTGCGCAGCATCGGCATGTCGTGGACGCCGCCGGGGCACTTGGTGCCGATCAGGTCGCCGATGGCGTCGGCGCCGCGGTACCAGTTGAGGAACGGTGGCATGTCCCACGTGGCGTCGTAGGTGAGCAGCCCGACGATGGTGTCGACGTCCTTGGCCCAGAACGCCTGCAGGTAGGCGTCGAGCATCCGCTGCTGGTCGGCGTCGAGGTGGGGCTCGACGGTGTCGGGCGACAGGTGCCGGTCGGCGAGCTGGGCGTGGGCGCGCTGCAGCGCGGAGTTCACCGCGGCGGTGGTGGTGTCCAGCGCGGTCGCGGTCTCGGCGGCGGTCCAGCGCAGCACGTCGCGCAGGATCAGCACCGCCCGCTGACGGGCCGGCAGGTGCTGGAGCGCGGCGACGAACGCCAGCCGGATCGTGTCCCGCTGCTCGACCTCGACCGCCGCGTCCGGCACCGGCTCCAGCCACGGCACCTCGTGGTCCTCGGCGAGCGCCTCGTTGACGGTCGAGTCCGCGGTGCCCAGCCCGGCGGGGAGCGGCCGGCGGGGGCGGCCCTCCAGGTTGGTGAGGCAGACGTTCGTGGCGATCCGGTAGAGCCAGGTGCGGACCGAGGAGCGGCCCTGGAAGCCCGCCGACGCCTTCCACGCCCGCAGGAACGTCTCCTGCACCAGGTCCTCGGCCTCGTGCAGCGAGCCACTCATCCGGTAGCAGTGCGCCATCAGCTCGCGCTGGTAGCGGCTGGTGAGCGCGTCGAAGTCGGCCAGCTCGTCGGTGGCTGCTGTCGTCGTATCGGTGGTCTGCTCGGTCACGCGGGGTCCCATCGTCGGCTCCCTGCCGGAGTTCTCAGTCTGCCTCAGGGGTCGACCCGTGGCGATGGGGAAAGTCATCGGGCGGTGCCGACCGAGCCGCTTGAGTGGCCGGCGGGTGGGGTCGGTCGTGTGCCTCCGGATGGGGCGGGTCGTGTGCCTCAGGCTGCACATGCGTCACACCGGACAGGGAGTTCGGTCACTTGTCGGCCGTTGCAACGCCTGTCATGTGTGGGAATCACCGGTCGACCGGTGATTCCAACCGCGGCCGCCACGCCTCAGCCGAACGACCACACCAACAGCTCGGTCGGCACACCCGCGGTCACCTCGTGCGCCGGCTCGTCGGTCAGCAGGAACGCGTCGCCCGCCTGGAGCGGCTCGGCGAGCGAGGAGCGCAGCAGCGCGCCGGTGACGACGAAGGCGTGCACGCGCGGCGCGGCGGGCAGGGTCACGGTCTCGTTGGGCCCGAGCCGGACGAGGTCGTACGACGCCCCGTCGACCCCGATCGCGAGCGGCCCGCCGTCGCCGACCAGCCTGACCGGGTCGTCGCCGGGCGCGTGCGGCCCCGGGGCGGCGCTGGTGCGGGCGTAGGCGGGCTCGGCTTCGGGGTCGGCGGCGAGCCAGGTCTGGACGAAGCGGACGGCGCCGTCGGTGGTGGCCAGCTCGGTGTGCCGGACGCCGGCGCCCGCGCGGAGCACGCCGCACTCGCCGGGGCCGAGCTCGGCCTCGTTGCCGAGCGAGTCACGGTGACTCAGTCGGCCGGACACGACCCAGGTGACGATCTCGACCGCGGAGTGCGGGTGCTCCTCGAAGCCCTGGCCGGCGCCGAGCAGGTGGTCGTCGTGGCACACCAGCGGGCCGTAGGAGACCCGCGCAGGGTCGTAGTGCGGACCGAACGAGAACGCGTGCCGGGTCAACCGCCCCGGCACCCGGTCGATGAACCTGCTGGACCCGCGGCTGATCTCGACGCTCACGCCCCGATTGTGCCCCGCGGCGTCGCCGGCACGCCGGGGTGGGGCCACCGGTGGGGCCACCGGCTCGGCCGGGAGTCGTGTGCCCCAGAACTACCCCTGGGTGGGTCTCAGGCACACGACCCCGCCCCGGCGGGTGCACAGAAGCCCCGCCCGCCCCACCCGACACACCGGCATCGCCGCACCCCCCGGCGGGGGCGGATCCGAGAACACCCTCCGCGCCGCGCGACCTCGTGCGACGCTGTCGGGATGAAGCACCCCGACCTGTCGGAGCGGCTGCCGGCCGACTTCCGGTTCGGTACCAGCACCGCGGCCTACCAGATCGAGGGCGCGGTCGACGAGGACGGGCGCGGCCCCAGCATCTGGGACACGTTCTGCGCCGAGCCGGGGCGGATCGCGGACGGGTCGAGCGGCGCCGTGGCGTGCGACCACTACCACCGCACCGAGGAGGACGTCGCGCTGATGGCGCGGCTGGGCACCGGGGGCTACCGGTTCTCGATCGCCTGGCCGCGGATCCAGCCGACCGGCCGCGGGCCGGTCAACGCGGCCGGCCTCGACTTCTACGACCGGCTCGTCGACCAGCTGCTCGAGGCGGACCAGCAGCCGATGGTCACCCTCTACCACTGGGACCTGCCGCAGGCGCTCGAGGACGACGGCGGCTGGCTGAACCGGGACACGATCGACCACTTCGCCGAGTACGCCGCGATCGTCGGCGAGCGGCTCGCCGACCGCGTCGAGCACTGGGTGCCGGTCAACGAGCCCAACGTGGCCAGCATGCAGGGCTACGGCGTCGGGGAGCACGCGCCCGGCAAGAGCCTGGTCTTCGACTCCCTCGTGGTGGCGCACCACCTGCTGCTCGCCCACGGGCGCGCGGCGATCGCGCTCCGCGCGGCGGGTGCGACCAGCATCGGCTGCGCCAACAACCACGCGCCGATCTGGCCGGCCTCCGACGACCCGGCCGACGTCGGCGCCTCCAAGCTGTTCGACACGCTGTGGAACGGACAGTTCGCCGAGCCGATGCTGCTGGGCCGCTACCCGGCCGACCTCGCGCCGTTGATGGAGGACGTGGTCCGCGACGGCGACCTGGCCACCATCCGCCAGCCCCTCGACTTCTACGGGATCAACTACTACAACCCGCTGCGGGTCGCGGCCGCGCCGGACGGCGCCGACGTGCCGTTCGAGTTCCGCGAGATCCTCGGCCACCCGCTCACCGACCTGGGCTGGCCGGTGGTGCCCGACGCGCTGCGGGAGTGGCTGATCCTGTTCCGCGCGCGGTTCCGCGCCGCCGTACCGCCGCTGATGATCACCGAGTCCGGCTGCGCCTACAACGTCGGACCCGACGAGAACGGCGTGGTCGACGACCACCAGCGCATCGACTACCTCCAGGCGCACCTGACCGCGGTCGCCGAGGCGATCGAGCGGGGCGTGGACATCCAGGGCTTCTACACCTGGTCGCTGATGGACAACTTCGAGTGGGCCGACGGCTACGTGCCCAGGTTCGGTCTGGTGCACGTCGACTACGAGACGCAGGAGCGCACCCCGAAGCGCTCCTACAGCTGGTACGCCGACCTGATCACCGCCCACGCGCGGGTGCACGCCGGGCAGGCGGACTGACGGTCCGCCCCGGGCGGGCTCAGCTCACCGGCCGGTAGACCTGCTGGAGCCGCCGGCTGCCCGCGGTCGTCTGGTAGGACCGCACCCACGTCGACGAGTCGTCGGACCCCTTGCGGTCGGCGGTCACGTACCAGTCCATCTGGGCGCGGCCGCTGGTCACGTCGAGCACCGAGTAGCCGTGGTTGTCGAGGTCGACGAACCGGATGTGCGGGTTGGCGGCCCGCAGCGCCGTCGCCGCGAACGGCGTCAGCGCGGTGGTGCCGAGCATGTCCTTGAAGTTGTTGGACGTGATCGAGGTGCAGACCATCTCCACCCCGACGGTGCGCCGGTCGGCGAAGGGATAGGCGCCGGCGTCCAGGGGCAGGTCGCAGGCCCAGGCGGAGTGGATGTCGCCGGTCAGGAAGACCACGTCGGAGATGTCGTTGTCGTGGAGGTAGCGGTAGAGGTCGCGGCGGTCCCGGACGTAGCCGTCCCACTGGTCCAGGTTGTAGGGCAGGCCCTCGGAGCCGACGGCGTCGCCCACCATCTCGGCGATCGCGTCGGCCGAGCGCTGCGGGAGCTGGCCGAAGCTGACCGGCGCGATCATCACCGGGTTGCCGACCAGCTTCCAGCGGGCGGAGCTGTCCCTGAGCCCCGTGGTCAGCCAGCGCATCTGGGCGGCGCCGGCGATCTCCTGCTCGCCGCCGGTCATGCTGGCGGAGTCGATCTCCTCGGTGCGGTAGCTGCGCAGGTCGAGCATCGACAGCTCCAGCAGCCGGCCGAACCGCAGCCGGCGGTAGATCTTCCGGCCGTCCCGGACCTCCGCGGTCCCGGACAGCCGCACGGGCATCCACTCGTCGTACGCCCGGAAGGCGGCGCGGCGCCGCGCCCGCCAGCTGCCCTCGGTCTCGGGGTCGTGGTTCTCCGCGCCGCCCTTCCACGCGTTGTCGGCGAACTCGTGGTCGTCCCAGGTCGCGATGAACGGCAGCCGCAGGTGCAGCGCGGCCAGGTCCGCGTCCCGCTTGTACTGCGCGTGGCGGCGCCGGTAGTCGCGCAGCGACACCATCTCGTGCGCCGGGACGTGGCGGCGCACGTCGACGTCGTCCTTGCCGTAGCCGTACTCACCCGGGCCGTACTCGTAGAGGTAGTCGCCCAGGTGGACCACCGCGTGCAGGTCGTCGCGCCGCGCCAGCGCCCGGTAGGCGTGGAAGTAGCCCGCCTGCAGGTTGGCGCAGGAGACGACCCCGAAGCGCAGGTGGTCGGGCGAGTCGTCGTACGACGGCGCTGTGCGGGTGCGGCCGACCGGGCTGGTGGTGCCGCCGACGCGGAACCGGTACCAGTACCAGGTCGAGGGCCGCAGGCCGCCCGCGTCGACCTTGACGGTGTGGTCGCGGCGCCGGCTCGTGCGGGTGGTGCCGCTGCTCACGACGGTGCGGAACCCCTCGTCGGCCGCGACCTCCCAGGTCACGTCGACCGCCGGGCCCCTGCCCGAGCCCGGGGTGGCCTCCGGCGTCGGCGTCACCCGGGTCCAGAGCACCACCGCGTCGGGCAGCGGGTCGCCGGAGGCGACGCCGTGCCGGAAGAGAGGCGTGGCGGCGTCGGCGGCGCCGCTCAGCGCCACCGCGGCGACCCCGGAGGCTGCCGCCGCGCCGGCCACGGCGGTACCGGCGATCACCTGGCGGCGGGAGATCGGCGAGGCCGGGGTGAGGTGGTCCGCGGTCGGGGTCGGCTCGACGGGGGCAGGCGTGTCCACGCATCACCAACGGTGATCTACGCCACAGGTCATGGGTCGGCGCCGGTTTCACCAACGGTGGGGACGGGCTCGGCCGCGGACGGCCGGTTCGGGCGTCGAGGGCAGGGGTCAGGTGGCGAGGGCAGGGTTCAGGTGGCGAGGGCCGCGGCCATCCGCTCGACGATCGCCGTCAGCCGCTCGGGGCTGGTCGCGAAGTTGAGCCGGACGTGCCCGGTCAGCCCGGGCTGGTACATGTCGCCGGGCGCGAGCCGGACCCGCCCGTTCGCGAGCACCTCGGCGGCGGGGTCGTCCTCGCCGTACGCGCGCAGGTCGATCCACGCCAGGTACGTCGCCTCCACGGGCCGCATCCGGGCCGCGGGCAGGTGCCGGGCGAGCAGGTGGGCGAGCAGGTCGCGCTGCTCCCCGAGCCGGGCGACCAGCGTCGCGAGCCAGGGGTCGCCGTCGGTGTAGGCCGCGACGCTCGCGACCGCGCCGAGGGTCGACCAGGACTCGTTGACGCCGGGGCCGACGCCTCGCAGCCGGTCCCGGGTGGCGTCGTCGCCGGCCACGATCTGGGCGCAGCGCAGGCCGGGGGTGTTGAACGCCTTCGACGCCGAGACGACGGCGACGGCGTGGTCGGCGGTGCCGTCCAGGGAGAGGTACGGCGTGTGGGCCGGTGCCCCGGGCAGGACCAAGGGCGCGTGGATCTCGTCGGCGACCACCCGCGCGCCGTGGCGCACCACGACGTCGCGGATCCCCTCCAGCTCGGCCTGCGTGAAGACGCGGCCCAGGGGGTTGTGGGGGTTCGTGAGGACCAGCGTCCGCGCGCCGCCGCCGGCGGGGTCGAGCAGGTGGTCGAGCTGGTCGAGGTCGATCTCGGCGCGCTCCGCGTCCGGGTCGAGCACCAGGTCGAGGCGCTTGCGGCCGGTGGCCTCGATGATGTTCATGACGGGCGGGTACCCGGGCACGGTCATCACCACCGGCGCGTCCGCGGAGAGCGCGTTGAGCGCGAACCGGACGCCGGCGGTGACGTCGACGGTCGGCACCACCCAGGTGGGGTCGACGTGCTGGCCGAAGTGGCGCCTGGCGAAGCCGGCGTACGCCTCGCCGAGCGGCCCGCCACCCGGCGAGAAGTCCGGGTAGCCGACGACGTTGTGCGCGACCGCGTCGGCCAGCGCCAAGGCGATCGGCGGCGCCAGCGCGTAGTCCATCTCCGCGACCCAGGCCGGGATCACGTCCGCGTCCACCTGGCCCCACTTGCACGGCATCGCACGCCGGGCCTCGGCGTCGGTCAGGTCGCGGATCACGGCGTCGAGCCTAGCCAGCGGGACCGCGCGCCGAGCCGGGGGTTGGGGCGCGCCGAGTCGGGGGTTGGGGCGGGCCGAGCCGGGGGTTGGGGCGCGCCGAACCGGGGGTTGGGGCGGGGTGGAGGGCTTCACCCGGGCCCCAGGCGTCACACCGGACAGGCAATTCGGCCGCTGGACAGGCGTTGCACTGCCTGTCCAGCGACCGAATCCCCGGTCGACCGGTGATTCCGACGCCGGCCAGCCAACCGGCCTCAGAGCCCCGCCGCCACCTCGGTCCCCTGCCGGATCGCGCGCTTCGCGTCGAGCTCGGCGGCCACGTCGGCGCCGCCGATCACGGTCCGCCCGTCGGCGACGAGGTCGCGCACGGACTCCTGGCCGGCGCAGAGCACCACGTGGTGCACGTCGAGCGACTGCGCGACACCGTCGACCGTGATCTCCAGGCGCACCAGGTCGTCACGTCCCGGCACCGACGAGATCCGGTCGTACGACGCCCCGCTCACCTGGCGCACGCCCGCCTGCTTCAGCACGGCCCGGTGGGCCCAGCCCGACGTCTTGCCGAGGCCGATGCCGATCGGCGTGGTCTTGCGCTGCAGCAGCGTCACCTCGCGCACCGCGGGCCGGGGCTTCGGCTCGGTGAGCCCGCCGGGGT
Organism: Nocardioides sp. YIM 152588; assembly: GCF_040191335.1. Lineage (NCBI taxonomy): Bacteria > Bacillati > Actinomycetota > Actinomycetes > Propionibacteriales > Nocardioidaceae > Nocardioides > Nocardioides sp. YIM 152588. The sequence continues at coordinate 45,397 of NZ_JBEGDJ010000027.1, forward strand.
GGAGGGTCGGGTCGCCGACGCCCCAGTAGGACATCCAGGTGTCCAGCTCGTCGTCGCCCTCGGCGTGGGTGAGCCAGTGGCAGACGTCGACGCCGATGCCGCCGGCGCCGATCACGGCCACCTTCTCGCCCGGTACGACGGCGCCGGAGAGCACCTCGTCGTACCGGACCACACGCGGGTGCTCGGCGCCCGGGATCGCCGGCACGCGCGGGCGCACGCCGGTGGCGAGGATGACGTGGTCGAAGCCGGCCAGCGCGGCGTCGTCCGCCTCGGTCCCGAGGCGCACGTCGACGCCGAGCACCTCGAGGCGCCGCGTGTAGTAGCGCAGCGTCTCGGTGAAGTCCTCCTTGCCGGGCACGGCCATCGCGAGGCGGAACTGGCCGCCGAGGGAGCCGGAGCGCTCGAAGAGGGTGACCTTGAGGCCGCGCTCGGCGGCGGAGACGGCGGCCGAGAGGCCGGCCGGGCCGGCGCCGACGACCGCCACCGTCGAGGCGACCCGCGTGGGCGCGAGCACCAGGGTGGTCTCGCGGCCGGCGCGCGGGTTGACCAGGCAGGAGGCCTTCTTGCCCGCGAAGGTGTGGTCCAGGCAGGCCTGGTTGCAGGCGATGCAGGTGTTGATCTCGTCGGCGCGGCCGGCGGCGGCCTTCGCCACGAGCTCGGGGTCGGCCAGCAGCGGCCGGGCCATGGAGACCAGGTCGGCCTCGCCGTTGGCCAGGATCGACTCGGCCAGCTCGGGGGTGTTGATCCGGTTCGACGCCGAGACCGGCACGGAGACGGCGGCCTTGAGCCGCGCGGTGTAGGAGCGCCACGCGCCGCGCGGGACCTGCGTGATGATCGTGGGCACCCGCGCCTCGTGCCAGCCGATGCCGGTGTTGAACGAGGTCACGCCGGCCTCCTCGAGCCGGTGCGCGAGCTCGACGACCTCGTCCCAGGTCTGGCCGCCCTCGACCAGGTCGACGAGCGAGATCCGGTAGATGATCGGGAAGTCGGGGCCGACCAGCGCGCGGGCGCGGCTCACGATCTCGACCGGGAACCGCATCCGCTTGTCGGCGCTGCCGCCCCACTCGTCGGTGCGGTCGTTGGTGCGCTCGGCGAGGAACTGGTTGATCAGGTACCCCTCGGAGCCCATGATCTCGACGGCGTCGTACCCGGCCTTGCGGGCGAGCACGACGGAACGGGCGAAGTCGGAGGCCGTCCGGTCGACGGCGCGGGAGGAGAGCCGCGACGGCTTGAACGGGGTGATCGGCGACTGCTTGTCCGAGGCGCCGGCGTTGAGCGGGGAGTAGCCGTAGCGGCCGGCGTGCAGGATCTGGAGCGCGATCGCGCCGCCCTCCGCGTGCACGGCGTCGGTGACCTGGCGGTGCCGGGCCGCCTGCAGGCGGGTCGACATCTGCGAGCCGAACGGAGTGAGCCAGCCGCGCACGTTCGGCGCGTAGCCGCCGGTCACGATGAGGCCGACGCCGCCGCGGGCGCGCTCGGCGTAGAACGCGGCCAGCTTGGGCAGGTCGCGCACCCGGTCGTCGAGGCCGACGTGCATGCTGCCCATGACCACGCGGTTGCGCAGGGTCATCGAGCCCAGGGTGATGGGCTCCAGCAGGTGCGGGTACGCCGTCTGCCCGGCCGTGTCGCCGAGCCCGGGGAGCGGGGTGTCGATGTCGTTCATGCCTGTGCCTCCAGGTACTCGGTCAGCCACGCCACCTGGCTCTCCTCGAGCAGGATGCCGCCGCGCAGGACGAGGTAGTGGTCGAGATCGGCGCCGGTCAGCGCCGAGGGTTCGGGGTAGTCGCGCTTCATCAGGGCCCGGTAGTGGTCGAGCCGCGTGACGTGGTCGGCCAGATGGGCGCGCACGGAGTCGAGCACGGTGGCGCGATCGCCGAAGGAGGCGCCGCGCATCTTCACCGCCAGGTCGGAGCGCAACGGGCTGTGCCTGGCCGGGGTGGCCAGCCAGTCGGCGAGGGCGGTCGCCCCGAGCGGCGTCACGTCGTACACCTTCTTGGCTGGCCGGTCGGCCTGCTCCACCACCGTGACGCGCACCCAGCCGTCGCCCTCCATCCGGCCCAGCACCTTGTAGATCTGCTGGTGGGTGGCGGACCAGAAGAAGCCGATCGAGCGGCCGAACCGCTTGGTCAGCTCCAGCCCGGACGCGGGCTGCTCGCTGAGTGCGACGAGGAGCGCGTGTTCCAGGGCCATGCCCCGAGTTTGGACCATGTATGCAACGAATTGCAAGTGCAACGAGTTGCATATCGGTCCGGGGTGGGCGGAGTGCACAACGACGTCTGTGGCGAGACGAAGGTGACCGGCACCACGCGGTCGCTAGGGTCGCCACCATGCGCGCAGTACAGGTCCACACGCTCACCGGTCCCGACGACATCCAGGTCACCGAGCTGCCCGAGCCCACCGCCGGCCCCGGTCAGGTGCTGGTCGAGGTCCACAGCGTCGGCGTCTCCTTCCCCGACCTGCTGCTGAGCCGCGGCCAGTACCAGCTCAAGCCCGAGCCGCCGTTCACGCTCGGCGTCGACTACGCCGGCGTCGTCGCCGGGCTGGGTGAGGGCGTCGAGGGCCTCGAGGTCGGCCAGCGCGTCGTCGGCTTCGGCTCCCACGGCGGCGCCGCCGAGCTGGCCGTCGCGCCGGTCGAGATGGTCTTCCCGCTCCCCGACGAGCTCTCGTACGACGAGGGCTCGGCGCTCCCCATGAACTACCTCACCGCGCTCTTCGCGCTCGAGGAGCGCGGTGGCCTGCGCGAGGGCGAGACGGTGCTCATCCACGGCGCCGCCGGCGGCGTCGGCACCGCCACCATCCAGGTCGCCAAGGCGCTCGGCGCCCGCACGATCGCCGTGTGCAGCACCGAGGAGAAGGCCGCGTTCGCGAAGTCGGCCGGCGCCGACGAGGCGATCCTCATCGACGGCTTCAAGGACGCGGTCAAGGAGCTGACCGGCGGCCGCGGCGTCGACGTGGTCCTCGACGTGGTCGGCGGTGACGTCTTCACCGACTCGCTGCGCTCGCTGGCGCCGCAGGGCCGGCTGCTGGTGGTCGGCTTCGCGGCCGGCCAGGGCATCCCGGAGGTCAAGGTCAACCGGCTGCTGCTCAACAACATCGACGTGCGCGGCGTCGGCTGGGGCGCCTTCGTCTTCGGTCGCCCCGACTACCTCGAGGCGCAGTGGGAGCGACTGGTCCCGATGATCACCTCCGGCGTGGTCAAGCCCCCGATCGGCCAGGTCTACCCGATGGAGCAGTTCGCCCAGGCGCTGCACGACATGGACAACCGGGCCGCGCTCGGCAAGCTGGTCGTCACGATCCGCGGCTGAGCCGGCCCCGGCCACAGGGAGCCCCGGATGCCGGAGGACCCCGCCGCTCACGGCCAGCGGGCCTACGACGTCCGCTGCGACTGGGGCCCCACCGGCGGCGCGGCCCTGGTGGCCGACCTCGGGCCGGACGACGTCGCCGTGGTGGTGGACGTGCTCTCGTTCACCACCACGCTGTCGATCGCGGTGGCCCGCGGCACCCGCGTCCACCCGTTCCGGTGGCGCGACGAGCGCGCGGTCTCGTACGCCGCCGAGCGCGGCGCCGCGCTGGCCGTCGGCCGCCTGGAGGCCCGCGACCTCGCGGACCGGCCCGGCGGGCCGCCGCCCAGCCTGTCGCCGGCCCTGCTGCTGGCCGCCGAGCCGCTGCCGGCGATCGTGCTGCCCTCGCCCAACGGCTCCACGATCTGCGCCGCCCTCGGCGCCGGCGGCGTGCCGGTGGTGGGCGGCGCGCTGCGCAACGCGTCCGCGGTCGCCGCGCACTGCGCGGACCGGGTCGCGGGTGGCGCCCGGGTCGCGGTCGTGGCCGCCGGGGAGCGCTGGCCCGACGGCACCCTGCGGCCCGCGGTGGAGGACCTGTGGGGCGCGGGCGCGGTGCTCGCCGCGCTGCGCCGGCAGCTGCCCGGTGGTGAGCGGACCGCGTTGAGCCCCGAGGCCGAGGCGGCGCTCGCGGCGTACGAGCGGGTCGCGGCGGACCTCCCCGCGCTCCTGCCGACCGTCGCCGGCGGGCGCGAGCTCGACGACGCGGGCTTCGGGGCCGACGTCGCGGCCGCCGCGGACCGCGACGCCGAGGACGTGGTGCCGGTGCTGACCGGTGACGGCTTCGTCGACGCGCCTACGGCGTGAGTCGGGTCGTGTGCCCCACGCATCGCCATAGCGGGTTCTCAGGCACACGACCCCGCCCTCGCGCCCGAACCCCGCACCCGCACCCGCCCCGCCCCGCACGCGCCCGGCCCCGGCCCCTGACCATCGTCGGGCGGTCCGGCTAGTCTCGGACCCGTGACGATCCTGGACGACGCCCGCGAGGGCATGGACCTGACCATCCGCCCGCAGGACGACCTCTTCGGGCACGTCAACGGCACCTGGCTGACCGAGTGCGAGATCCCCGCGGACCGCTCCAGCTGGGGTCCGTTCGTGCAGCTGGCCGACCAGGCCGAGGAGCAGGTGCGCGAGATCATCACCGACCTCGCCGCCGGGGCCGACGCCGCGGCGGAGGGCGGACAGGGTGGCGAGGACGCCCGCAAGATCGGCGACCTCTTCAACTCCTTCATGGACACCGAGCGCATCGCCGAGGTCGGCACCGCGCCGCTGGAGCCGATGATCGCCGCGGTCAGGGGCCTGCGCGACGTCCGCGACCTGGCCGCGTTCCTCGGCGAGTTCGAGCGGATCGGCGGCTACGGGCTGTTCGGCTCCTACGTCGACACCGACGACCGCGACTCCGACCGCTACCTGTTCCACCTGGTCCAGGGCGGCCTCGGGCTGCCGGACGAGTCGTACTACCGGGACGAGAAGTTCGCCGAGATCCGCGAGAAGTACGTCGCCTACCTGGAGCGGCTGCTGACCCTCGGCGGCCACGCGGACCCGGCCGGCGCCGCGCAGCGGATCCTCGAGCTCGACACCGAGCTGGCCAAGGGCCACTGGGAGCGCGCCGAGACCCGCGACGTCCAGAAGACCTACAACCTGACCACCGAGGACGAGCTGAAGGCGCTCTGCCCGGCCTTCGACTGGGACGCCTACATCACCAACCTCGGCGGCCACCCCGACGCCGAGCACACGATCCTGCACGAGGTCGTGGTCCGCCAGCCGTCGTACTTCGAGCACCTCTCCGGCGTCCTGGAGTCCACGCCGCTGGAGGTCTGGCAGGACTGGCTGTTCAGCCACGTGGTCCGCTCGGCCGCGCCGTACCTGACCGACGACTTCGTCGAGACCAACTTCGACTTCTACGGCCGCACCCTCAACGGCACCCCCGAGCTGCGGGCCCGCTGGAAGCGCGCCGTCGCCTTCGTCGAGGGCGCGATCGGCGAGGCGGTCGGCAAGGAGTACGTCGCCCGCCACTTCCCGCCGACCTCGAAGGCGCTGATGGACGACCTGGTCGCCAACCTGCTGGCGGCGTACCGGGTCTCCATCGAGGCGCTGGACTGGATGACCGAGGAGACCAAGGAGCGCGCCTACGAGAAGCTGGCGACGTTCCGGCCCAAGATCGGCTACCCGGAGAAGTTCCGCGACTACTCCGCGCTCACCGTCTCCGCCGACGACCTGATCGGCAACGCGGCCGCGGCCTCGGCGTTCGAGACCGACCGCCAGCTGGCCAAGATCGGCTCCCCGGTCGACCGCGACGAGTGGTTCATGCTGCCGCAGACGGTCAACGCCTACTACAACCCGGGCACCAACGAGATCTGCTTCCCCGCGGGCATCCTGCAGAAGCCGTTCTTCTCGCCCGACGCCGAGGCGGCCGAGAACTACGGCGGCATCGGCGCCGTGATCGGTCACGAGATCGGCCACGGCTTCGACGACCAGGGGGCGCAGTACGACGGCGCCGGCAACCTCAACGACTGGTGGACCCCGGACGACAAGTCCGCCTTCGAGGTGAAGTCGAAGACGCTGGTGGAGCAGTACGACGACTTCGAGCCGCGCAACCTGCCCGGCGAGAAGGTCAACGGCGCGCTCACCGTCGGCGAGAACATCGGCGACCTCGGCGGCCTCACCATCGGCCACAAGGCCTACGTGATCTCCCGCGAGGCCGAGGGCGAGGACGCGACCGAGGACGACCGCAAGAAGGTCTTCCTCAACTGGGCCTACGTGTGGCGCACCAAGCGCCGCACCGAGCAGGAGCGCCAGTACCTGACGATCGACCCGCACTCCCCGCCGGAGTTCCGCGCCAACATCGTGCGCAACCTCGACGAGTTCCACGAGGTGTTCGGCACCCAGGAGGGCGACGGCCTGTGGCTGGACCCCGCCGACCGGGTCCGGATCTGGTGACGACCACGTTCGACGCCGCGGTGGTCGCCGCGGTCACCGGCCACATGAACGGCGACCACCCCGAGGACAACCTGCTGATCGTCCGCGCCCACGGGGCCCCCGAGGCCAGCGGCGCGGCGATGATCGGGGTCGACGGCGAGGCCGGCACCTGGGAGGTCGTCGGCCCCGAGGGGCCGATGGGCGAGGTGCGGGTGCCGTGGCCCGCCGGCGCGATCACCGAGCGCGCCGAGATCCGCCGCGAGGTGGTGGCGCTGTACGACGCCTCCTGCGCCGCCCTGGGAGTGGAGCCGCGCGCGCACTGAGGCGGCCTCGGTCCGCGTGCGGGCCTCAGGCCAGCGGATCCTCGGGCAGGTCGCCCGGCTGGACCTGGTCGGCATCGAGCCACTGGTGGGCGGGTACGCCGGCGGGCGAGACGAACGTGTGCAGGTAGCCGCAGCGGGTGCACGCCGCGCCCTCGACGGCCGGGTACGGGCCCTCCCGGTCGAACAGCGAGAACCCCCCGGACAGCTTCACCTCGCGCCGCTCGAACGACGCGCCGCCGCACACCTGGCAGGGGAGGAAGCGTTGGGTCGGGCGGATGTAGACGTGCACGCGGGGCTCCTCGCTCGTCGGACGGGTGCCGCGATCGTAGGCGTCGGGGGTCGCTGGTAGACACGGAGGCATGACCACCGCTCCCACCGCCGCCGACACCCGCGCCCGCGCCGAGGAGCACCTGCGTGCCCTGGTCGGCCGCGACGACGTCGCGCTGCACGAGGACCAGTGGGCGGCGATCTCGGCGCTGGTCGTCGACCGCCGCCGCGCGCTGGTCGTCCAGCGCACCGGCTGGGGCAAGTCGGCCGTCTACTTCATCGCCACCCTGCTGCTGCGCGAGCAGGGGGCCGGCCCGACGGTGATCATCTCGCCGCTGCTGGCGCTGATGCGCAACCAGATCGCCGCCGCCGAGCGCGCCGGCATCCGGGCCGTGACGGTGAACTCGACCAACATCGAGCAGTGGGACGAGGTCCACGCCGCGATCAACGCCGGCGAGGTCGACGTGCTGCTGGTCAGCCCCGAGCGCCTCAACAACCCGGGCTTCCGCGACGAGGTGCTGCCGCGCCTTGCCGCCACCTGCGGCCTGCTGGTGGTCGACGAGGCGCACTGCATCTCCGACTGGGGCCACGACTTCCGCCCGGACTACCGCCGGATCCGCACGCTGCTGGCCGAGCTGCCGACCGGGATCCCGGTGCTGGCGACGACCGCCACCGCCAACCAGCGGGTCACCGACGACGTCGCCGAGCAGCTGGAGCCGGTGGTTGACCCGTCAGAGGTTTCGAGGCTCGCTCCGCTCGCACCTCAACCACCGACGGCCCCCGGCTCCGTCCTCGTCCTCCGCGGCAGCCTGGACCGGGCCTCGCTGCGCCTCGGCGTGGTCCGCCTGACGACCGCCGAGCAGCGGCTGGCCTGGCTCGCCGACCACCTCGCCGAGCAGCCGGGCAGCGGAATCGTCTACTGCCTGACCGTGGCGGCCACCCAGGAGGTCGCGGACTACCTGCGCTCGCGGGGGCACCGGGTGGCGGCGTACTCGGGGCAGACCGAGCAGACCGAGCGGCTCGCGCTGGAGCAGGCGCTGATCGACGGCGAGGTGAAGGCCCTGGTCGCCACCAGCGCCCTCGGCATGGGCTTCGACGCCAGCCTCGGGTTCGTGGTCAACCTCGGGGCCCCGGACAGCCCGGTCGCCTACTACCAGCAGGTCGGCCGTGCCGGCCGCGGCGCGATCGACGAGGCGTCGGTGGTGCTGCTGCCCGCGATCGAGGACCGGGACATCTGGGCCTACTTCGCGTCGTTGGCGTTCCCCCGGGAGCCGGTCGTCCGAGAGACCCTGGCGGTGCTCGCCGAGGAGGGCCGGCCCATGAGCACCGCCGCGCTGGAGCCGCGGGTCGACCTCTCCCGCAACCGCCTGGAGACGATGCTCAAGGTCCTCGACGTCGACGGCGCGGTCCGCCGGGTCAAGGGCGGCTGGGAGTCGACGGGGCGGGAGTGGGCCTACGAGGAGGAGCGGTACCGGCGGGTCTCCGAGGCCCGCGCCGCCGAGCAGCGCGCCATGCTCGACTACCTCTCCTCCGGCGAGTGCCGGATGGCCTACCTGCGCCGCCAGCTCGACGACCCGGCGGTGCTCGCCGACCCCGCGTGGACCTGTGGCCGCTGCGACAACTGCGGCGGGCTCGCCCTCGACGCCGGCGTCTCCGAGCAGGCCGTCAGCGAGGCCGCGGACCGGCTGGCCCGGCCCGGCGTACCGATCGAGCCGCGCAAGCTGTGGCCCACCGGCCTGCCCGCCGTCGGCGTGGAGCTGAAGGGGCGGATCAACCCCGCACTGGAGGAGGGCCGGGCGATCGCCCGGCTCACCGACCTCGGCCACGGCGCCGCGCTGCGCGGACTCTTCGCCCCCGGGCCCGACGGCGCTCCCGTCGACGGCCCGGTGCCCGACGGCCTGGCCCGGGCGATGGTCACGATGCTGCAGGACTGGCGGCCGCAGGTCGACGCGATCGTCGTCGTCGACTCCGTCCGCCGGCCGACGCTGGTCGGCGACCTGGCCTCGGGTCTCTCCCGCTACCTGCGCAAGCCCGTGGTCGGCTCCTGGTCCGTGCTCGACCCGTCCGTCCCGCCCGAGAAGGGCGCCACGAACTCCGCCCAGCGCGTCTCCGCGGTCTCCCGGCGGGCCGGCCTCCGCCTCGCCGAACCGGGCGCGGTCCGGGGCGCGAAGGTGCTGCTGGTGGACGACCTGTGGGCCACCGGATGGACCCTCACGCTGGCCGGATCGGCCCTCTACGAGGCCGGCGCCGAGGGCGTCCTCCCGCTGGTCCTGGCCACGCAGGGCTGAGGCGCCCGCGGGGGGCGAGAAACCCCAGGTCAGCGCGTGTAAATTGTTGATTGCGCGGATGGTGGGAATGGGGGGTCCCGGCCCCATACTTCGGGAGTGAACCAGGTTGCCGTCATCGCCTACTTCGCGGACGACCCGTCCCGCACCTACCAGCTCGTCCAGTGGCTCCCCGTCCTGGAGCTCCTCGACCACGAGCATCCGGTCGGCCTGGTGCTGCGCAACCATGATTCGGCAGCCATCGTCCGGCAGCGCACCAGCCTGCCGGTCGAGGTGCTGCCGGAGTTCTCCGCGCTGACCGAGCGCTACGCCGACCTCGACGCCAAGGTCGTGCTCTACTGCAACAACTCCATGTACAACTTCCAGTCGCTGCTGGACACCCGCAAGCTCCACGTGCACATCAACCACGGCGAGAGCGACAAGCAGAGCATGGCGAGCAACAACGCCAAGGCCTACGACCGCGTCTTCGTCGCCGGCGAGGCCGCCGTGCAGCGGCTCGACGCCGGCCTGATGGCCTTCGACCTCGGCAAGGTGGTGCGGATCGGTCGCCCGCAGCTCGACCTGCGGCCGGCCCCGCTGATCCCGCCGACCACCCGCCGTACCGTCCTCTACGCGCCCACCTGGGAGGGGGACGCGGACTACAACGACTACACGTCGGTGGACACGATGGGGCCCGAGGTGATCGAGGCGATCCTCGCGGTCCCCGACACCCGGGTCGTCTACAAGCCCCACCCCAAGGTGACCACCAGCCAGACCCAGGCGATCCGGGACGGGCACCGCCGCATCCTCGAGCTGGTCGCCCGGGCCGCGGCCGAGGAGCCGGACGCCGGGCACGTCGCGGTGATCAGCGGCGACATCCTGGCCGTGATGCCCGACTGCGACGCGATGGTCAGCGACGTCTCCTCGGTGGGCCTGGACTGGCTCTACCTGAGGACCGAGCGGCCGATCTTCGTCACCGACCGGCACCACGACCCCGAGCGCCTGCGGCAGGAGGTGCCGGTCAGCCGGTGCGCCGACGTCGTCGACGCCGAGGGCGGCCTCGACGTGGCAGGGCTGACCGCGCTGCTCGCCTCGCGCCTCGAGCACGACGAGCACCACCTGGCCCGGGTCGCGATGCGCCACCACTACTTCGACGACAACCAGATCGGCGACAGCACCCAGCGGTTCATCGCCGAGGTGGGCGCGCTCGTGGTGCTGCGCGACGTGCTCCTGGGCGAGGCCGATCCGCTGGCCGGCGCGGCGATCACCGCGTGATCCGGAGCCCCGGCGTACCGCTGGTGCGCCGGGGCTCCGATGTCCCCGGATTCCGGGGTGCGCGGCCCTAGGCTGCCGGGCATGACCGACGCTCCCAGCTCCGGATCCGAGGGCACGCCCCGCGACGACTCCGACGCCGTCGACCCCGACGCGGTCGAGCCCGACACGGACCAGTCCGCCGCTGCGGGGGCGTCGTCCGCCGACGGACCGGCGGAGGGGGCGGCTCCCGCCGAACCGCTGTCGCCGCCGACCGTGACCTACCCGGACACCGGTGGCTCCTCGACGACGCCGCCGCCGCCTCCGCCGGGGCCGGGTGGCGCGCAGACCGTCATGGTGCCGACGGCCGCCGACGGTCAGCCCGAGCCCCCCGTCGGTCCCGGGACCGCCGGCGGCCCCGATGGCCCCGATGCTCCTGGCGGCGAGGCCGCGGCACCGCCCGCCCCGCCGGAGAGGGCCGGCATCACCGCGGCGCTGGCCGCGATCGGCGCCGGCCTGCTCGGCGCGGCCGTGGTCGTCTCCGCGGTCCGCTCCCGCGCCGACGGCGACCTCGACTGGTCGGTCTACGGCACCGGGCTGGCCGCCGTCGTCGCGCTGCTGGCGATCTCGCTGGTCGGGGCGCTCCTCGCGCGCCGTACCGCCGGCGCCGGCGCCCGCTCGGACCTGGTCACCTGGCCCGGCGTGGTCGGCATCGCCGGCCTCGGCGTGCTGCTGCCCGTCGGGCTGCAGGACACCGGTGTCGCGGACCACCTCGCCTACCTGGTCGGTGGGGTCGTCGCCGCGCTCGGCGTGGTGGGGTACCTGCTCGCCAGGCGCCCGGCCTTCGCCGTGGTCACCGTCCTGGGTCTCGGCCTGGTCTACGCGGAGGCGTTCGGCGACATCTTCGGCGACAGCATCGACTCCGAGGACGCCGCCGTCTGGTTCGCGATCGCGGTGACGGCGTTCGTCGCGATCATCACCGTGGTCGGTTGGCTGCTGCCGAGCCGGGTGATCACCTCCGTCACGGTCGGCGTGATCGGCATCGTCGGCATCGCGGGCAGCCTGGCCGCGATGCTCGTCATGCGGCTCCTCGGCTCCGCGCTCGGGCAGGTGATGTCCGAGTTCGGGATGAGCGACGACACGGGCGGCATGACGTCGCAGGTCTTCGGCCAGCCCACCTGGTCCGCCGTGCCCGCCGACTACGAGACCGACGTCGCGGTGGTGCTCGGCTTCGCCGCCGGGCTGACGCTGCTGTGGGCCCTGGCCGCCATCATCACCGACCACTCCGGCTTCTCCCTGCTGGCGATCGGCATGCTGGCCACCGCCATCCCGCTGGCCACCGTCGTCCTCGCCGTCCAGCACCCCACCTGGTGGGTGGCCGCGCTCGGCGCGGGCGGCGCGGTGGTGCTGCTGCTCGCGGCGCCGCTGGTGAAGCGGCAGGCCGCGCGAGTCGGCACGAACTGACGGGCCCGAGGCGCGAGTCGGCAGAAACTTTCTGCCGACTCGCGCCGTCCGCGGTCAGCTTCTGCCGACTCGGCGTGCCCGGGGCCGGGAACCCGGTGTCGGGGCCGCGCGTTAGCGTCGGGGGTGCGCCCGCCGATCCACGGCGGGTGCGTGGTGCGTGGAGGTGCCGGTGAGTTTCGTCCCTGTCTCGGGGCCGGCGACGTTCCGGCCGGCGCACCCGCCGCGGGACGGAGAGATCGAGTTCACCGACGCGGGCGGTCGGCGGGTCAGCCTGCCGGTCCGGGCCGCACTCCCGGTGCTCGCCCGCGCCCGGGAGGACGCCGAGGCCCACCCCAGCGTCGCGCTGCTCTCCGGCGCCGTGCTGCTCGCCACCCGCTTCGTCGGCGCCGGCAAGCTGGCGCCGGCCACCGACGCGGACCCGCCGCACTGGCGGATCGACGGCCTGGACGAGCGGGACACCCAGAGCGTCCGGCTGCTCGCCGACGCGCGGCGGTACGACGGCCTGGACGCCGCCGCCGCGTCGACGCTGGTCGCGCAGGTCCTCGACGCCGTCGCCGACACGCTGCCACGCGCTGCGCCCGCGCCCACGCGGGTGCCGACCGCGAGGCGCGCGCGCCCGGAGCCGGCCGCCCCC